>NZ_JANKBZ010000032.1 GCF_024623785.1 Archangium lipolyticum | reverse complement strand
CTCCCCGAGTCGTGGGCCCAGCAGCAGGCTCAGCAGCGATAGGCTTGTCGGTGTGCCGTCCATCACGCGGCCACCGTGCCATGCTCCTCGGTGGCCGACACCCTGGGCTGGACCGGATGCTTACCCTCCAACCCTACTGCTCGCGGCCCTGCACCACGAGCGCGGACTGTCCGGACACGATGGAGTGCGCCGGGGACGGAGCGTGCCGCATGCGCCCGCTGCCGGCCGCGGCCGTGGGCGAGGAGTGCACGCCGGAACAGACCTTCTGCGCCGGCCCCACGCTCTGAGCCAGCCTGTCCGGGGAGCCGCTCCGGTGCCGGAGCATCTGCGCCGTGGACAGCGACTGCCCGGGTACGGCCTGCGTCCTGATGGAGGACAGGCGAGGCGTGTGCGGGGACACGCCGTTGCCGCCCGCGCCGGAGCAGCCGGGAGGGGGAGGAACGGGCGGCGGGTGCTCCACCGCGAGTGGGGCGGACTTCTCCGCCCTGCTGCTCGGGCTGCTGCTGCGGGCGCTCGGGAGGCGCGGGAGGGTGCGGGCCGATATCGAGCGCACCCCAGCGGGGGCCCTCACATACGCCAGCACCTTTCGCCTGCCTCCACACCGCGGACAGGCGAAGCCCGTCCAGTGCGAACGTCCTGCGCAGCAGCCCGGCCCAATCCACCCGCGCCGTCCTCTGCTTCCTCGGCTCCTCCACCGTCGCGGCCACGCAAAGGCTCTCCTTCTGTGGGCCCGCCTCCGTCCCGCTCGAGGGAGCAAACGCCGAGGGGAAGAATTGAAAATGGCACCATTGGCCGTCATAGTTTCCATTGCAAAAGCTGACAAATCATTCGACACAAGGAAAAATACGACATGAGCAAATGGACAAAGTGGGCTTGGGCATGGATCGCGGCATTGCCGTTCGCAGCGCAGGCGCAGGTCGACCTGGCGGCGCTCGATCGCGACATGGTCGGGCCGCGGGCGCAAGTACTGGTGCTGGGCACCGTGCACTTGCGCGGCATGCCGAAAGGCTTCAATCCGGCATCGCTGGACGGAGTGATGGACCGGCTGGCGGCGTTCAAGCCCGACATCATCACAGTTGAGGAAGAGTCCGGCGAGGAATGCGATCTCGCTGCGCGCCATCCCGCCAGGTACGGCCCCGATTACTGCGCCCCGACTGACGCGGCGAAAGCGGCCACCGGGCTGGACGTGCCCGCCGCCCTCGCCGAAGTGGACAAGACGCTCAAGGCCTGGCCGGCGCAGCCGGCGCCGGCGCAGCGGCGGCGCCTGGCCGCGCTGTTCCTGGCGGCAAACGACCCCGCCTCGGCCTATGTGCAGTGGCTGCAGTTGCCAAAAACCGAGCGCCGTGCCGGCGACAGCCTGGATGCGTCACTGGTGGAGAACCTCCGCCGAATCGCGACGATCAACGACGAAAACTACCAGCTGGCCGCACGCCTGGCCGCGCGCCTGGGTCTGCAGAGGGTGTACGCGGTGGACAACCATACCGGCGACCGCATGGATGTCTCGGACATCAAGGCTCTCGTGCGTTCGATCGAAGCGGCGTGGGCCGCAGGCGGCACGGGGATGGGCGAACTTGAAAAGCGGGAGCAACTGCTGTCGCAAGCTTCAGACCTGCTGCCGCTGTACCGCTACATCAACGAGCCGAAAAGCCTGCGGGTGCTTGCCGAGACCAACGTCAGCGCGGCCATGCGCGCAAAGTCGCCGGAAGGCTACCCGCAGATGTGGGTCGCCGGCTGGGAAATCCGTAACCTGCGGATGGTCGCCAATATCCGCGAAACGTTCCGGGAACGCCCCGGCGCGCGCGTGCTGTCCATTGTCGGTTCCTCGCACAAGCCGTGGTTCGACGCCTGGCTCGGCCAGTTGCAGGGTGTGGATATCGTCGACGTGGCGGCCGTGCTGAAGTGACGCGGTCGCGCGGCTCCGGCAGGTCGATGACCACCTGGCCCTCTTCATTGAAGGCGAGCACATGACCGTAGGACGGGGGAAGTGGCCACAGGGCTCGCGGCAATCGCAGCACCACTTTGCGGAAGAACGGCTTGTCTGAGAGCGCATCAACAGCGGCAACGCGAGGCCTGGTGACAGCGTCAGCGGTTGCTGAGCTGGTGTCTGACGAATGCGAGAGCGTGGACTGCCTGAGCCCATCATCCAGCGCCACTACGGATTCTATTGCGACCTTCGAGACCTGGCGAACGCCCAGGTACTGGGCCTCGCAGTGTGCTGCCACGCCGATGACCCTGGCCACGCTCGCGCTCGTCCTGGACAGTGGGGGTTGGACCCGGAGGCCGGACGCTACGCGGAACGCTTGAGCGGCAGGTCTCGCTCGCCCAGATTCACGCCGCTCAGCCACCGCATGCGGTTGAATCCGTCCAGGTTCTTGTTCGCCACCACCTGGAAACAGGTGGAGCTGCCCTGCGCCGCGATGTGCACGGACCAGCCCAGGAACACCTGCCACAGGCGGAACCACCACTCGCCGTAGGTCTTCACCACCTGCTCGCGGTGGGCCATCCAGTTGTCGTACCAGCGCGAGATGGTGAGCGAATAGTGGATGCCCACGTTCTCCACGCTGTGAATCTCGAACCCGGCCTTCTCCATGTTCTCCACCACGAAGCTCAGGGGCATGGAGGCGTCCGCGCCGGGGAAGATGTACTTGTTCATGAACAGGCCCCACACCAGGTCCTCCATGTGGAAGCCCAGGTGGCCCTTCTTCGCGCGCAGGCCGGCGATCTGCAGATAGAAGAGCCCATCATTCGCGAGCAGGCCGTACACCTGTTGCATGAACGCCTGGAACTTGCGCACCCCCACGTGCTCGGCCATTTCCAGACAGGAAATCTTGTCGAACGTCTGGTTCGGGATGTCCCGGTAGTCCTTGTTCAGGATGCGGGCGGTGGCACTCTGACCCATCCGGGCAATCTGCGCGTTGCCGTATTCGGTGCCCTTCTCCGCGATGGTGATGCCGGTGGCATCCACGCCGTAGTCCCTGGCCGCATGGGCCACCAGGGTTCCCCAGCCACAGCCGATGTCCAGGTAGCGCTCGCCGCGTTCGAGCTGCAGCTTCTCGCAGACCAGTTTCATCTTCCGGTCCTGCGCCTCCTCCAGCGTGTCCTCCGGGGACTGGAAGAAGCCGGAGGTGTAGATCATCCGAGGCCCGAGGAACCAGCTGAAGAAGTCGTTCCCGCGGTCGTAGTGCGCCTTGCCAATGCGCTCGTCCTGCGCGCGGGAGTGGATGAGCACCTCCGGCAGGAAGTGGGAGAACAGGAACTTGAAGTGGTCACCCACGAAGCTGTACTCGGCGACCTGGACGCGCTCCCGGATGAAGTCCCGGAAGTCGCCAGGGATGTCCACCCGTTCGTGGATGTAGTCCTCGATCAGGTGCGTGATGGGGGTCTTGCCGTGCTGGTAGCGCGCGGCGACAGACGGATGACGGACGAGGATTTTGGACGCTGCGGACTGCGTCATGAACCTGATCTCCAGAAGGATGGGATGTCGCCCGGGCCATGAGCCCGTGTGCGTTCAAAACCGGTGGCGGTTTTTTCTGTCACCGCGTCCGTTCTCGACCGGGTCCTCACCGGAGAGCAGCTCTCCCCGCGGCGGAACCCAGGGCGGCACGAGGCCCAGGCAGGCGTCAGACGACTTCCCAGATTCCCGCCGCCTCCAATAGAGGTTGCCATGGCACGCGCCTAGAAACGGGTGAAGTCGCGCAAGGGGGGTGCACCCGGCGTCGGGGCAGGCGCGGACTCGGCGGACACGGTGGACACGGCGCGCGCCAGCATCTCCGTGGCGGGCGCTCCGGGCAGCCGTGGCGCCTGTCTCTGCTGCACCTGCCGCAGCATCAGGCCCCCGTCGCCCATTCCATGGATGCGGAAGAAGGACATGAGCTGCTGGAGTGCCTGCGCCTGCGCGCTCAGCTCCTCCGCCGTGCTCGCCAGCTCCTCCGCCGCGGACGCGTTGCGCTGCGTCACCTGGTCCACCTGCTCCATCGCCTTGTTCATCTGCATCAGGCCCGAGGCCTGCTCCTTGGACGCCGCGCTCACCTCCTGCACCAGCTCCGCCGTCTTCCGGATGGATGGCACCAGTTCCTTGAGCAGCACCCCCGAGCGCTCGGCGATCTTCACGCTGCTGCTGGCCAGGCTACCAATCTCCTTGGCCGCCTTCTGGCTACGCTCGGCCAGCTTGCGCACCTCGGTGGCCACCACCGCGAAGCCCCTGCCATGCTCGCCCGCGCGCGCCGCCTCCACCGCCGCGTTCAGCGCCAGCAGGTTCGTCTGGTAGGCGATCTCCTCCACGATGGAGATCTTCTCCGCGATGGCCGTCATCGCCTGCACGGTTTCCGCCACCGCCGCGCCGCTCTCGGCGGCATCTTGGGCTCCCTTGGTGGCCATCTGGTCCGTCAGCCGGCTGTTCTCCGCGTTCTGGGTGATGGTGCTGCCGATCTGCTCCAGCGTGGCGCTCGTCTCTTCCACCGAGGCGGCCTGGCTGTTCGTGCCTTGCGACAGCGACTGCGACGTGGCCGACACCTGCGAGGCCGCCGAGGACAGCGCCACGGCCCCCGCCCGCACCTCACCGATCATCCCGCCCAGCTTCTGCACCATGGAGCCGAAGGCCCGCCCCAGCGTGTCGTTCTCCGAGCGCGGTATCACCTGCACGGTCATGTCACCGGCCGCCAGGGACTCGGCCACCCGCGTCATGTTCCGCAGCGAGCGGATCATCTCCTGCATCCCCGCCAGCATCTGTCCCGTCTCGTCTCGGCCGCGCGCCTGCACCTCCGCCGTCAGGTCTCCCTGCGCCAGCCGGCCCATCGCCGCCACCGCCTCGTTGATGGGGAGCACGATGCCGCGGCTCAGCAGCAGTGCCAGCACCACCGCCAGCACCACCCCCATCCCTCCACCCATCATCAGGGTGCGGTACATGGCCTCTTCCAGCGCGTTGGAGGTCCGCGAGCGCTGCTCCAGCAGCCGCAACTCCTCGTTGGAGAGCTGCGCCATCCCCTCGCGCATTCCGTCCATGAACTGCTTGCCCCGGGCGGTCCCCACGAAGCCCACCACCTCGTCCAACGGCACGTCGCCACTCGTGGCCTTGCGGCGCAGCTCGACGAGGGGCTCCACCTCATGCGACAGCCAGCGCTGGTAGTCCTCGCGCAGCATCTGCAGGCGCTCTTGTTGCCGGGGGTTGTCCGTCGTCAGCTCCCGGGCCCGGGCGAAGTGCTGGGTGAAGCCCGCCTTGCCGGACTGCAGGGGCTCGAGGAACTTCTCATCCCCCGTGATGGCGAACCCCCGCAGCCCCGTCTCCATGTCGACGAGCGACTTCATGGTGCCGTTGATCTCCTGGAGTACCTCGTAGGAGTGCTTGTCCCAGCGGTTCGCTTCCGAGAGCTTCTCGAAGCTCGAATAGGAGATGCCTACCACCAGCAGCAGGACCGCGATCATCGAGCCGAAGGCGAGGTACAGCTTCTTTCCGATTCCGACGTCTTGGAGCATGGGACCATCCTTGGAGGAGGAGGGAACAGGCCGCGGCGGACAGCACACGCGGCTTGGGTGATGCCCAGCAGGTAGAGCGTGACGGCGTTGTCTTCGAGAGGGGTGCGGCGCCTCGTGCGTCAGCATCGCGGCGAAGACGTCCATCAGACAACCGCCCCCCTCCCGGCATGGATGCACGGAGAGGAGGGCGGTGCGGATGAGTCGGGTCTTCTGTTGCTTACTGAACGGGATTGAACGGTGCACCGCTGCCGGAGCGCACGGTGCGGCTGGAGGTGACGGGCAAGGGCAACACGCTCTCGTCGTCCGCGGGCACGACGACCTCGACGGCAACCTCCTCACCGTGGGCGAGCGCATCCACGAGGCCGCCATCGTGGATGGCTCGCTGGCCAAGAACCCAGAGCGCATTTCCCAGGTTGAACTGGGTCGTGGCCCACTCCTGGGTCATGCATCAGAACCGGCCGTAGATGGCGAGCACGCCGGAGCTGAAGTGAGCGACGTTCAGGCCCCCCTGTGGGAGGCAGGCGGGCCGCGCACTATCACCCTTGGGAACGTCACATTCCCGGCGAGCCAGAAGAAGGAACCTTGAGCCCTGCCATTTTCGGCGCTGACGTAGCTCAAGCTGAGACATAGAGCAGAAGTGCGATGCACGCTCGGAAACGCATGATTACGTCCTCCGGTCAGGCCAGGACCTATTGAGTCCTGGTGGGGCCGTTCGGAGTATGCCGGGGCGCTCCGACAGCGACACACGAGCACGCATCCCGGAAAGGCTCAGCTTTCCGGGATGGACAATCACCTGCTCCGCGTCTTCTCTTGCTCTGCGATTCTCTCCTGCTCCCTCCGCCAGTCTTCCAGGATGGAGATGGGGTGTAGCGAGCGGTAATCGATCTTCTTGTGATACACTGCGAGATGGTATTCGCCCGCGATCCGCACGAAAACCGACAGGGGCGGAGCAGAGTGACTCTTCCACCAGGCCGCTGCCTCCGCATCGGTGTCGAACGAGGCCACCGGGGCAGGCAACCCGCGTGACGTGACGGCCTCGATGAATCGTTCCAGTGCGTAATCGCGTCGGAGGGCACGAACGCCCCTCTCGCGAGAATAGAAGACCTCCAGATATTCATTCCCCACCAGGATATATGCGCTGCTGGGCGGCTCGGGGAGGTTTCTCAACCAGGTCTCCGCCTCGTCGCGCGTGTCGAATCGGGCGATGACTGGAGGAGGGTTACGGTAGAAGGTCTTCAGGTAGTCGTGAAATTCCTCGCATTGGCCTGTTGAAGCAATGAATTCGAGCTGAGCCCTGGCGACCTGGATGAGATTCTTCTTCTCCGCGGATCGCAGGGTGTCGCGAATTCGAGCGAGAGTCTGCCAGGCCTCGCTGGCCTCCTCGCCATTCTCGCCACGCCAGGAGGCTCTCACATCGACAGCACGGTCCGCCGAGGGGCGTGCGAGATAGTCCTCGAAGCGATAGATCTGGCCTGTTCGCCAGATGAAGAAGCCTGCCTCTTTCAGGAGACGGTATGACTTGGAGTCGCCGGGTGGTCGGAGCTTCTGCCACTGGTCGGTAACCAGTGCTTCCGATGCGGAGAGCAGTTTGGAGATCGTCACGGTGTCTCCGGCGTCAGCTCGAACCCCAAAGGGTTGCCCGAGGAAGCCACCAGCACGACCGGTACGAAGACGAGCGCAGCCCCACCTGAAGCGCCGACCACGGCGATGAAGGCGGCGCCGGCAATGATGATGACCGTACCGGCCAGGATCTTGGTTCGATGTCGCCTGACCCAATCAACTGCGGTGTCCATGGCTTCGAATCGCACAGGACTGGCCTCCGCCTGTGCAAGGCACATGGCGAGTTGCTTCATGCATGCCTCCGGGCAGTACCGCTTCTTCCCGGTCCTCCACTGACCATACTGACTTGAATCGTATACATACTTATCGACCTGGAGGATCCTGGTGCTTGCAAGGCAGGTGGGGACGCAGACCTCGTATTGATGGTGACACTCCTGGTCCGTGAACACGACCTGTTCAAGCCGCCCATGGAAACCGTCGACGTGCACCTGCCTCGGGTACATCGTCAGATCGAAGTCCCTGAGGGGCTTCCAGGAGTGAGTCACCCGTCCATCGGACGTCTCCTCAACGACAAGTACGTACCTGGACAGATCACGTACCCCAGTGGGACCGGGGATCGGGGATCGAGCTGCACTACAGGAAACAAGGAGCAGGCCGAGCAATGAAGCGCCAAACCTCTGCGGAATAGAAGGTTTATTCATGGAGGGAGTTGTTGGTGAATGTAGCGCCTTCAGGCTCAAGAGGCCCTCACGTCTTCAGGCTTCCGTGAACCGGGCAGGATTGATTCAAAGACCCGGTACATCCGGTGCCCCACATTCCATGAACCACGGCCACAGGGCGGCCGTCATCGCCCACGAGCGCAGGCGCGTAGGCGATGAGGGTCATTTTTTTGCTTGTCCGTCATCTCAACATCAGTCCATGGGCTCGATGAAGCCCCTGAGATCCGTACTCCTGGGGCCAGCAAGGCAGCGCCGCTATTGCGGAACGATGGAGAACGCGACATCCGGCATGTCGATGCCGGGCCCGCGGATGCGCAGCCTGCCCTCCACCCGGGTGATGCCCTGGTTGGACGGATCCACCTGCGTGACCGAGCCCACCACCTCCGAGGCATCCGCCACGCTGCTCCCGAAGAGCGGCATCGCGAAGGGCTGCACCCGCCACCGGTCCCCATCCAGCCGCGACCAGACCTGCTGACGCTGCTGGCGGCCCGAGCCCTGGGGAAGGACCGTCAGGGTGAGCCCACCCGGACGGGAGGCCTCGGCCTTCTCGAGCACGAAGTCCACGGGCGTGGTGCCCCCGCGCCCCGGAACCTGGACCGTCATGCGCATCGTCCGGGGCCAGGTGCCCGCGGCCGGCTTCGCGACGGTGAACTCGCTCCCAAACTCGCCCCAGAGCGAGCCTCCAGAGAGGAACGGCAGGCCCGGCAGCACCCGGAAGCGGTAGCGGGCCCCCTGCGCCAGTGGCGCCGCCGGCACGAACGTGAGCCGTCCGCCTTGGACCTCCACCGCGCCGGACACGCGATTGCCGAGCGCGTCCTCCAGCACCACGTACTCCGCCGCCACCTCGGCGGCCGTCTTCTGGGTGTCATCCACCGGATCCGCGAAGGCCACGGACGGGCGCACGTCCGGGTAGACACCTTCGTCGCTGTCGATGTCCGGCCAGATGCCCAGGGGAGCCCCACCCTTCGGCGTCAGCTCGCGCAGGAACGCCAGGAGATCCGCGCGCTCCTCGGCGCTGAGCGACACCTTCACGTAGTCGATCGCCACATCCAGGGCGGCCTCCAGGCTCCGGGCCTTCGCACCCACGAAGTAGATGCCGTGGCGGTAGGTGCCCAGGAGCGTGGGGATGTCGGCCGGCTCACCGGACTTGCCCTGCGTGACATAACCGCGCGACGTGTACAGCGGCGGCATGTGGCAACCCGAGCAGGCGACCTTGCCCTCGAAGAGCGCCTGTCCGCGCAGGGCCGCCTCGGTGTAGCTGCCATCCAGCCGGGTGTGGCCCGTGGCCCTGGGAGCGCCGAGCAGCGAGCCCAGGAAGGCCTGGAGTCCGAGCGCCTCCTCGGGCGTGGCCGCACGCGACACGATGGACGCGGGCCCCTGGTAGCCGAAGTTGTCGGAGCTGGAGACGTAGGCGCCCCACTCCAGCGGCGTGGTGGCGTCCAGCAACTGCAGCGGCCGGACGTTGTGCCAGATGGATGGTCCGAAGCGCCACACCATGCCGTCGTTCTGCGTCTCCACATGACAGCTCGAGCAGGAGTGGTTCGCCGCGAAGCCCCCACCGGGCCGGGTGAAGACGCGCTCGCCGAGCGCCACGCTCGCCGGACGCGGATCCTCCGCGAGCTTCACCTTCTGCACTACCGTCCCGTCCGCGCGCAGCACCCACAGCTCGAAGCTCTGGTAGCAGTGGACGGCCACCGTGCCCGCGGCATCCAGCGCCACCAACTGCCGGGCCCCCGGGCCCACCGCGACCCGGGCCTTCTCGGCGAGCGTGTTCCGGTCGAGCGCCACCACCACCTCCGAGGACTCGGAGGAGACCCACAGCGTGTCCCCTACCGCGAGCACCCCGGCGGGATTGACCACGGGGCCGCCAGAGCCGGCCTGGCGCGTCAAATCGGCGCGCCGCAGCACGCCCGGCACCACCGCGTCCGCATCCACCACCACCACCTCGTGCACGAAGGGCTTCGCCGTGGCGTCCGCCTGCGAGGGCTCGGGGTCTCCATCGGTCGCGGCGACATACAGTTCGGTACCGTCCTCGGAGAGCGCCAGGGCCCGCAGATCGGCTGACACACCGTCCACGGTGGCGATCGTCGTCAGCGACGCGGTGTCGACGACCGAGATGTCCTTGTCGTCCCCCGGCCCGTACGTGCCGCGCGTGTCCTTGACGCGGTTGCCGGAGCGGTACGAGGCCACGAAGAGCCGCCGGCCATCCGGGGAGAGCGCCAGGGCCCGGGGATCGAACCCCACCTCCACCTGCGCCACGACCTCGCGCACCGCGAGGTCCACCACCGCCACCCGGCGCTGCGTGGCCAGCGACACGTACAACCGCCGGGCGTCCGGCGAGAGGGCCAGACCGGAGGGCTCGTCCCCCACCCAGAGGGAGTCCACGAGCACGCCGCGCGCCCTGTCGATGAAGCCCACGGTGTCGCCGCCGCGCTGGGCGACGAGCACATACGGCAGCGGCTCGCGCCAGGCCAGCGCCGAGGGCCACGCGCCCACGGTCACCTCGCCCTGCTGGCTCCAAGACGTGCCGTCCACCCGCGCGAGACGGCTCACCGTGTAGGACGCACCGTTCGCGATCCACAGCTCCTCCCCGACCCGCACCACGCCGGACAGGGGCGTCAGGGAGTGGTTGCGGAAGCGCTCGGCCGGAGAACGGGCCACGACGTGGAGCGGCACCTCGGAGTTGCGCAGCTCGCCCAGCCGGAGGACGTAGTCGCCGGGCAGGTCCGGAGTGAAGCGCGGCTCGGGAGCGCCCCGCGTGTAGGCGGTGTTGCGGCTGCCCTCGGGCGCGGAGACGACCTGCCACTCCAGGGTGGAGGGACACCGCGCGTCCTGCTTCAGCCGGGGCAGGTAGAAGGTCTCGCCCAGGGTATGGGCGCGCGGGTTCTGCAGCGGGAGCGGCGCCTCGGTGCAGACCGGCTCCGGGCCCGGTTGCGGCTCGTCACGGCACGCACTGGCCGACAGCAGCACCGACGCGGAACAAAAGAGGAGGAAATGATTGGCTCGCATGGGGCCCCTGGATAAAGGCCCCACCCCTCACGAGCAACGTTCTCGAGCTCGCGGCGACCTCGCCGAGACCTCAGAGCCGGAACACGTCCGCGAGCACACCCTCCGGCCCGTAGCGGCGCTGCGGCGAGGGCGTATCGTAGACGACGAGCACGGAGTCGTTCGGCGCGAACCAGGAGAACACGGCCACGCCCTCGGCGTTGTCGTCCCTGCTCCCGTTCTTCAAGTCGAAGAGCGGCTCCAGCACCCCCTGCGCCTGCGTGTGGAGCGTGTCTCCCGAGAGCAGCAGGCCCTTGTGCAGCCGGAACAACCGGATGGGGCCATCCACTGGCATGGTGGGCCCCGCGAGGATGAGCAGATCCTCCCCGTGGCGGCACAGCTCGCGGATGCCCAGGCCATCCAGGTCCAGGAAGTGCTTGTAATAGGGGTGGCCCTTCTTCGTCCGCCGGGGCGCGAGCAGGCCGTTGCCCACCTCCTCCACCTCCATTTGCAGGATGACGGCGTAGCCCCGCAGCACGGGGCCCCGGAGCCCGAGGAAGACCCGGTCCCCGTGGACGGCGAGCCCCTCGATGTCCAGCCCATTGTCCTTGCTGGGGATGGCCAGGGCCCCATCCGGATCGTCCGGCGAGGCCGGCGCGAGGAAGGGCCCCAGGTGGGCGTCCTGGCGCAGCAGCTCCACCAGCACGTTCACCCCCGAGTCCTCCCGGCCCTCCGCGCGCATGAGCTTCGCCGGGCGGGCCGAGCCCGACGCATTCGCGGGCAGCGGCACCCGGGCGAGCAGGAAGCGCCAGGGCTGGTGCTCCACGGTGGCCAGGCGCTCCAGGTCCTTCACCATCGCCTTGCCCTTGGGCTTCTTCCGCTTCGCGCTGTGCGAGCCCACGAACCACAGGTGCCCGTCCTGGAAGTCCAGCGCCTCGATATCCACCTCCTCGTGGACCTCCTCCCCGAGCAGATCCGCCATGACGAAGTGCCGGTGCTCGCCGAAGACGCGCGGGTTCACCGGGGAGAAGCGCTCGAGCGAGTGGTGCTCGTCCGAGGCCACCCAGAGGCCGCCATCCGCGGAGAACACCGCCGCGGAGAGATCCTCATGAATCTCCTCCTTGCCGGCGTCGAACCGCAGCAGGACACGACCGAGGAGCGGGGCATGCAGCATGGAAGTCCTCCGGATAGGAAGCCTTCCCCTTAAGCATGCCCCTTGGACGGGGCAATGGCGGACACCAGGATGCGTGGGAGGCACGGCCTCCACCTGTTCTGGCGCCAACCTCGGACCCGCCCCGGGCCCGGGCTCCGGCGGAGTCTCCACCGGCGCGTTTCTTCATGGGTGGCGCCCTACTTCCCCAGCGCGGAGGTGAGCACGAAGCGGCCGCACAGCTCGAGGGCCAAGGAGGACTCCGGCTCGTTGTAGAAGCTGCCGGTGAACACGGCCACCAGGTTCAACGAAGGGAAGACGAAGAGGTACTGGCCCCCGTTTCCCCGCGCGAAGTAGGCATCCACCGGCGTGCCGGCGATGCCAAACGTGTTGACCCACCAGAGGTAGCCGTACTTCGAGTCGCCCAGCGGGTGGCTGCCGGTGGTGGACTCCTTTACCCAGGCCTCGGGGACGAGCTGCTCACCCCGCCACCGGCCCCCCTCCAGCATCACCTGGCCCAGCCTGGCGAAGTCCCGGGGGCGCAGGTGCAGGTGGCCTCCGGTGTCGGTGCGCCCGCCGTCGGCCTCCTGCCACTCGCTCCGGGTGATACCCAGCGGCTCGAAGAGGTGGCGGCGCGCGAACTCGGGGAACGGCACCCCGGCGGCATCCTCCACCAGCGCGCCCAGCACCACCACGCCCCCGGTGCAGTATGCGCTGGACTGGCCGGGCTCCTCCGCCATCGGCAGATCGACGATGAACTTCACCCAGTCCCGCGAGTCGTACATCCGCTCTTCCTTGCCGGGAGAGTCCTCCTGCCAGTCGTTGCACGAGAGCCCGGTGCGCATCTGCAACAGGTGGAGCAGCGCCAGCCGCTCCTTGCGCTCATCCACGTTCTTCACGGGCGCGTACCTGCCCAGCAGGGGCAGCACGGGGGTGTCCACGCCGGGCAGCAGCTTCTGCTCCAGGGCGATGCCTGTGAGCATCGAGGTGATGCTCTTGGTGGCCGAGCGCAGGTCGTGCAGCTTGTCGCGGCTGAAGCCGTTCCAATAGCGCTCGTAGACGAGCTTGCCGTTGCGGGCGATGAGCAATGAGTCCGGCGCGGGGTAGTCGCCGGCCTCCAGCTTGCGCTCCAGCTCCGCTAGCCGCTCGGGGTTCATGCCCTCGGCTTGAAGCGAGGAGACAGCCCACCCGTCATCGAGCGGATCGGGCGGGCTGCCAGGGCCCTCCATCCGGAGTCCACCACAGGCCACCACGCCGCACGCGAGAACCCAGAGCAGCAGGCGGCGGTCACGGGACCTCCGCAGGGCAGTCAGATCGATCAGCATCCGGTGAGGTAATGACAAGGAGCTCCAGAATGTCCAGCTCGGGACGAGAACCCCCGTCCCGGCGCCCCCCGGCACGAGCTGGTATAGACTCGCTCTAGCCAGAGCGCACATGACGACGGACACAAAACAGCCAATGGGCACACGTCCAACGAGGATCAACCGCGGTGACGTGTTCTGGATGGCGCCAGATGACTCGCGAGGGCCTGTCCCGAGCTACTCCCATCCCCACGTGGTGGTTCAGGACGACGTCTTCAATCACTCGCGCATCACGACCGTGGTCGTGTGCGCATTGACGTCGAACCTGCACCGGGCGAACGAGCCGGGGAATGTCCTGCTGGAAGTGGGAGAGGGAAACCTTCCCAGGCAGAGCGTCGTGGTCGTGTCGCAGATCTCCTCGGTCGACAAGGCCCGCTTGGGTGAACGGATCGGCTCGCTGTCCGACACGCGGGTGGATCAGATTCTGGCCGGCCTTCGATTCCAGCAGGTGTCGTTCTTCGAGCGGTAGCGAACGGCGGATGGTCCGCGCCGACGAACCTCCGTCCTGTCCGCAAGGAAATCACCCCGGAGTGCGAGGCATCTTCACATCTGGAGTCGAGTGGCTAGCGTGCCCTCTCCCATAGCAGCATCCCCAGGAGAGGGGCATGTCTCACAATCCTCATCGCCTTGGCGTCCTCGCATGTATCGCATGGCTGTTGACGGCCTGTGTCGCACAGAAACCCTCGATCCAGCCGGGACCTCCCCTGGGAGCGCCACCGCCGGAGGAGAGCCAGGACGAGGCATCGGACTACGATGATGACTTCATCGTCGACAAACGCCGGGCGCAGTTCACGAAGTTCGGGCAAGCCGAAGCCGGTTTCACCCCGGAGCAGGAGCGGCGAATCGAAGCGAACTGCCCCTTCGGCCTGCCTCGGGCGCTGAAGGCCTGGGAGCACGGGCCCACGCGATACGTCATTCGTGAGGGCTACGTCCTCCAGCACAGTGGAAGCGACAAGCTTCCACTCTGGGTCTGCGAGGGGGTGGAGCGGGCCCAGCTGGAGGGAAACCTGCCGCGGCCCGGTCAGGGGGCTTTCAAGCCGGATCCGGAGCTGCCCAAGGGTGAGCGTGCGGAGCTCGCTGACTACAAGGGCTCCGGCTACAGCCGCGGGCACATGGCTCCCGCCGGCAACCAGACCGTGGACCAGCAACGCAAGACGGAGACCTTCTATCTCTCGAACATGGTCCCCCAACTTCAGGTGCACAATGGGGGGATCTGGTCCACGCTCGAGAACACGGCTCGTCAATGGGCACAGGACCGGGGCAAGGCCTACATCATCACCGGACCGATGTTCTACGACCCCGCGGAGGAGGATCCCAACACGGCGGATGGCTTCGTCGACGTGTACCGGATCGGCGCGAATGCACTGCCGGTCCCCACCCACTTCTTCAAGATCGTCGTCGCCCAGAATGCCAGCGGGCAGTGGGAGGCCATCGCCTTCGTCCAAGAGCATAGGGGCTACGACAAGCCCTATGATTCGCAGTTGCCTCAGACCATTCAATCCGTCGACTGGATCGAGGAGCGCGCGGGGTTCGATTTCATGCCCGACCTCGAGGACGAACAGCAGCAGGCGCTCGAGGCCTCCCCGTCGCCCATGTGGCAGTGAGCGATGCCCACCCTCCACAATCACCGAGGTGCCTTCCGCCCCCTGCGGGGCGGAACGGCGGTGGTCAATCCCCAGGTCAAGCACCCGGGAACGTTGGGGTTCGTGGCGGTGGACGAGGTCGATCCGACCCAGCGATTCCTCGTCAGCAGCTATCACGTGCTCGTGCGACTGCAGGGGCAGCCCGGTGTCGAAGGCGAACCCATCTTCCAGCCCTCCAATCAGGGACAGAGCTCCGAGGTCGCCTTCGTGGATCTGTCACGGGCGGACCCGAGACTGGATTGTGCGGCGGCCAGGGTCGCCGACAACATCCAGGCAAGCCGGGGCATCCTGGGGCTCGGGCAGCCCGGAACGCCGCGGCTGGCGCAGGTGGGAATGCGGGTGGTCAAGTCCGGGCTCTCCACGGGAGTCACCGAGGGGGTGGTGAAGGCTGTCAGCGGCGACCTCGTGCGGCTGGAGCCACCCGAGGGCTTTCCCGAGGACTATGAGCTCTCGGACGCGGGGGACTCGGGTGCCCTCTGGCTGGAGATTCAGACGCGGACCCCCGTGGCGCTCCATGTCCGAGGCAACCCCGATGGGCCGGAGTGGGCCGAGGGCATCGCCATCCAACAGGTCCTCCATGCACTGAGACTCCGCATGTGAAGTGGGCTCCCCTCCGCGGTGTCCGGAGTTGGAGTGTCCGGGTCCGGAAGCGTTCCACCTATCCGTTCCTTTTCTCGCGAAATGCCCCGGAAGCACCGAAGCCCGCTCCCGCCGCCTCGCAATGAGCGGGCGGAATCGGCATATGAACAGGGCATGACCGAGCCGACGTCGCGCCCCGTTTCAAAGAACGACCTGCCTCCCCTGCCAGGCCGCGTGGCCTTCCTCGCCGTCGCCTCCGGGCTGACGCCGCTCATCCCGGTGCCGTTCCTGGACGACTATGCCCTGCGCCAGACGCGCGAGGGCATGGTCCGGCAGATCCTCCGGGAGCACGGCCTGCCCACGCCGGACCCGGCCGTGCAGGTGCTCGCCGGCTCCCACATGAGCACCTCCCTGGGCGGCGCGGTGAAGGGCTTCCTCAAGGGCGTGCTGCTGTTCCCCGTGCGGAAGATCTTCCGGAAGGTCTTCTTCGTCCTCTGGGTGAAGGACTGCGTGGACCTGGCCTCGCTGTCCCTGCACCACGGCTTCCTGCTCACCCACGCGGTGGAGCGCGGGGACCTGGACCCAGCCTCGCTGACCGGAGACACGCCGCGGAAGGTATACGACGCCATCGTCGCCGCCTGCGCGGAGGTGGACTCGCGCCCCATCAACCAGATCCTCCGCCGGCTCTTCGCCAGCAGCCGCATGCTGATGGCCGAGGCCGCCCGCGCCTTCTTCAACCCGAAGAATCCGGGCCCGCGCACGCCCGAGGCGGAGGGGAGCGCCGAGGTGAAGTCGCTGACGGACCGGCTGCTCGCTGAGCTCTGGGAGGAGCGCGGGTATTTCGCCGCCCTGCAGGCGCACTACGACAAGCACCTGAAGGCCGGCCCGGCGCAAGCCGCCTCGAAGCGCTGAGCCCGCGGAGGTCGAGTAGCCGTTCCGTCGAAGTGAAACAGGGCCCTCCCGGGTACAACATCTGCTAGGGTGAACCGGAGAGGTCACCCCTCCTGACACTACCATCTCCCCTACTCCAGGTCCTTCTCGCCCTGTCCCTGGCGACGCCCTCGGCGGCCCAGACCCGGCCCTCCGTCCGCGAGCACCAGGAGCGGCAAATCGTCATACCCAGCAGCCCGGACGAGCCGGTGCCCGAGGTGAGGATAGCGGCCAACACCCTCACCCTCTTCCGCTTCGACGCCACCATCGATCGGGCCTCGGTGGAAGTGGAGGGGCGGACGACGCGCTTCCGGGTGGTGGACGCCTTGGAGGCGGCGCTGGCGGAGAAGGAGGCGGCACTCGCGGCACTCCAATCCGTCTCCGCCGGCCCAGCCGCCCGAAACGGCCCGCGAGGCTCCTGAGGAGGCTCCGCAGCAGCAGAGGACCCCGACGGCTGCTCCTGGCCATCCCCGGCGCGCAAGGTGGCCCCGGGTCCTCCTCGTGGGTTTGACCGTAGTCGGCCTTGTCTTGTGGCTGGCACGCTCCACACTCACGCCCCCACCCGAGGCGCTCCAGCCTGGGTCTGGCCAGTCCGAGAAAGGAAGCCCGCCCGTGTCCACCACTTCCCCCCTCCACCTCCTCGAGTTTCCTCGCCGCCTGGCTGTGCGCCGTCGTCGGCTTCGGCTGCCCCGCCGTCCAGGTGAGGCCCCCGGAGCCCGAGGACTGCCCCAAGGAGGCGGCCGAGGCCATGGCCCAGGAGCTGAAGATTCAGGATGTCAGCACTCTTCGGGCCGTCGTGGACATCAACCAGCCCGGCGACCCCAGCGAGGCAGGTGTCTACCAGGACGGACCCGTCATCGGACGCATCACGGAGGGAGATGGAGTCCTGCCCGAGGGGACGCTGCTCCACGGCCGCCTCTGTCGTGCTGGGGGACACGGACGGGAGGGTGGCCAAGGTGAAGGGCTCCAAGCCCGGCGCCGCCGTGCTGGCGCGTGAGCTGCCGGTGAGCGCCGTCTGGCGTTGGCCTTAGAATGCCTATACCTGCCAGAAGCACCCGGACTACGGGCTCAGGACCTGCACCTGGTCGCCGCTATCATAAGCTGGCAACAGGGCCAGGGGGTTGGCGTGTTCCCCAGCGCCTCGTTTTTTCTACCGCCCGGGCTCAATACTTGTCGGGCAGCCCGTTGGGACGGAGATCGTCGCAGGCCTCCTGGGCAGAGTTGTAGCGCCCGCTCATGGCCCCCGCGATTCCATGCCTGTTGGCGGCCATGTCGCTTTTGTAGGCCTCGAAGCTGCTCTTGCCCCGGATGGCGTCGGTGATTTCCCGCAGGGAGTCCATCTGCATCGCGGTGGTCGCCCCCAGGTAGCCCCGGCTCGCGGCCTCGTAGTTCGCCTTGCAGTGGAAGTAGCCGTCCGCGCCGATGACGTTGGCGGCCTTCATGTCCTGGTAGTTTCGCGCGAAGTCCGAGATGGCCCCGAACGGCGCCGTCGCGGCCGAGAACATGTCGGAGAAGAAGCCCGCGACCGGGTTCTTCGCGGCCTCCTCGGCCTTCTTGGCGGCCTCCGCAGCCTTCGCCTTCTCGGCGGCAGCTGCCTTCGCCGCGGCATCCGCCTTCGCCGCGGCATCCGCCTTCGCCGCGGCATCCGCTGCCCTGCCGGCGGAATCAGCACCTCCAGAGCCTCCTGCGCCTCCAACACCGCTCATGGCAACCTCCCAATAAAAACGGGTTAAAACGGCAGGTAGGTAATGTACGCCAACGTCGGTGCCCTGGTGCCAAGGACTGGAGGTCCTTTCCAGCGAGTGTGTCAAACCCGACTTTCGCCATTTTGAGGAGATCAGGCGAGTCAGGGGCGCGCGGGAGGGGTTGCGAACATCGCCGTCCCCAGGAGGCTCCGTCGCCGTGTCCGAAAGCCCGCTGACACCGTTCGCCGAAGGGATCTGGTTGAGCGCCGCGCCCGTGCGCGTTCTCGGGATGCACCTCACCTCCACGATGACGGTGATCCGTCTCGGTGACGGGAGCCTGCTCCTCCATTCGCCGGTGGCGATGACACCGGAGCGACGCGCGGCCGTCGAAGCGCTCGGACGCGTCGCACATCTCTACGCTCCGAACCTGCACCACCACCTCCGGATCGGAGACTGGGCACGCGCGTTTCCTGAGGCCCGGGTTCACGCTCCGCCCGGAATGAGCAGAAAACGTCCGGATCTGCGCATCGATCGGGTCCATGGCGAAGTAGCCGAGCCCGCTTTCGCCGGAACAGTCGAGGAGGTGGCCATCGACGGCTTCTGGTTGAAGGAGACCGTGCTCGTACACGGACCCGCGCGGACGCTGGTGGTCGCGGACCTCGTGCACAACATCGGTCGGCCGGAGCATCGGTGGACCCGGCTCTACACACGGCTCATGGGCTTCCATGACCGCGTCGCCCTGAGCCGGATGATTCGCTGGACGGCGTTCTCCGATCGAGCCGCCGCACGCAGGAGTCTCGAAGCCGTGCTGGCGCATCCGTTCGATCGAATCGTCTTCGGACACGGAGCTCCGCTCGAGGAGGGCAGTCGCGCTGCGCTCGCGCAGGCCTACGCGTGGTTGTTGCCGTCCACGGCGTAGCGACGCGCGACGGAACGAAAAAGGCCTATCGCCGCGCGGAGACCAGCAGGAACTGATGACGGTTTCGTGGTTGGAATGCGGCTATGGTGACGGAACGATGAAGCCGTGGAAGGTGATTGATCGGGCGCCCGCTCCGGGCGGTGGTGAGCTGGTGCTGCACCAGCGCGGCGAGGAGTTCGCCATCCGTGCGAACGGCCGCGAGCTCATGTCCAGCCGTCAGCATGGCTCCGAGGAGAAAATGGCCGAGGTGGCCTGCACGGGACTCGCCGGGAAGCGGCCCAGGGTGCTCGTCGGCGGCCTGGGGCTGGGCTACACGGTCCGGGCCGCGCTGGAGCGGCTTCCTCCCTCCGCCGAGGTGGTCGTCTCCGAACTGGTGCCCGCCGTCATCGAGTGGAACCGGGGCGTCCTCGCCCCACTGGCCGGGCGGCCGCTCGAGGATCCTCGCGTCAAGGTGGAGGCCCGGGACGTGGGAGAGCTGCTCCGCCAGGCAGAGGGCCACTACGACGCCGTGCTGCTGGACGTGGACAATGGCCCCGAGGCGCTCACCCAGGAAGCCAACCGCTGGCTCTATGGCGAGCGCGGGCTGGGTGCCATCCGGCGTGCGCTGAAGCCTCGCGGCCTGGTGGTGGTGTGGTCCGCCTCGCCGGACCCCGCCTTCGCCAACCGGCTCAAGCGGGCGGGGTTCGATACCGAGGTGGTGGAGACGCCCGCCCGCTCCAAGGGCGGCGGGCCCATGCATACGCTGTTCGTCGGGCGCGTCCGGGCCTCGTAAGGCTCCAGTCCTGGCGACCGGGCGACCCTCGCCCGGCCGTGGATGAAAAACGCGGTTGGACCCGTTCCCTGGCGTCCCTCACACCCATACGGGCCCCTCCGCCTTTCATTCCATGTCGCAGCCCTCCACACCCGAGCTCCTCACGTCCGCCGCCTCCCCGTCCATCGAGGAAGGCAGGGGCTGGCTCCCCGTGCTGTGGGACGCCCTGCGCGGCGCCAGGCACGACCTCACCGCCGGCTCCGTGGATCGCGCCTTCCTGCTGCTCTCGGTGCCCATGGTGCTGGAGATGGTGATGGAGTCCATCTTCGCCCTGGTGGACGTCTTCTTCGTCTCGCGACTGGGCGCGGAGGCCGTGGCCACCGTGGGCATGACGGAGTCCATGCTCACGTTCGTCCAGACGCTGCCCATGGGCCTGTCCATCGGCGCCACCGCCCTGGTGGCCCGGCGCATCGGGGAGAAGGATCCGGAGCGCGCCGCGAGCGCGGCCATGCAGTCCCTGTGGCTCGGACTGTTGCTCGCCCTGCCCGTGGCGGTGGGGGGCATCCTGTTCGCCCGCCCGCTGCTGTCGGCCCTGGGTGCCTCGCCCTGGGTGGTGGAGCACGGCGCTTCCTACACACGCGTGATGCTGGGCAGCACCCTCGTCCTCACGCTGCTCTTCCTCATCAGCGCCATCCTCCGCGGCGCGGGGGACGCGGCCACCTCCATGCGCGCGCTGTGGCTGGCCAACGCCCTCAACATCGTACTCGCCCCCTGTCTCATCTTCGGCCTGGGCCCCCTGCCCGAGCTGGGCGTGCTCGGCGCGGCGGTGGCCACCACCTTCGGGCGCTCCGTGGGCGTGCTCTACCAGCTCCATGGGCTGGTGCGCGGCAGCGGCCGGCTCGTCATCCGGCGACGCCACCTGCGGCTGGAGCCCGCCACCCTGCTCTCCCTGCTGCGGCTGTCGGGCAGCGCCCTCGTCCAATCCCTGCTGATCATGTCCAGCTGGCTGGTGTTGATGCGCCTCGTCTCCAGCTTCGGCAGCGCGGCGATGGCCGGCTACACCATCGCCATGCGCATCCTCCTCTTCGCCCAGCAGCCCTCCTGGGGCATGAGCCACGCCGCGGGCACCCTGGTGGGCCAGAGTCTGGGTGCCAGGGATCCGGAGCGGGCCGAGCGCGCGGCGTGGCGGGCGAGCTTCCACACCCTGCTGCTGCTCGGCGCGATGGCGCTCGGCTTCCTGGTGTTCGCCGATCCGCTCGTGCGCGCCTTCACCTCGGAGGCCGAGGTGGTGCTGCATGCCACGCGCTGCCTGCGAATCGTGAGCTGCAGCATGGTCTTCTACGCCTTTGGTACGGTCCTCCCGCATGCCTTCAATGGCGCGGGGGACACCACCACGCCCACCATCATCAACCTGCTCTGCTCCTGGATGTTGCAGCTGCCCCTGGCCTACGTCCTCTCCAAGACGTTGGGGCTCGGCCCCTCTGGCGTCTTCCTGGCCATCGCCCTCGGCTATTGCGCGCTCGGCACGCTGAGCGCCGTCTTCTTCCGGCGCGGACGGTGGAAGGCTCGCGCCCTCTAGCGCACCCAATCCCTCACAGTGCCCGGAGCCCGTCGCGAAACATACTCGCGATGGGCTCTTTTTCCATCTGCGGACGGATATCCTGCCCTTCAGGACATTCGGGTTTCCCCGACTTGAAGGCCTTACGTCCAGTGATGACTCATTACGTGGGCTCGGAGGGACCCGCTCCGAGACGAGGGGCCTCGGTTCCTCGAAAAGAGAGCACGAGCCCGACACGTGGTGAAACTCAAGGGGAGTCGTCTGGCATGTACGGGGATCGTCTGGGGATCGCGGTCGTGGGGATGGGTGGGGCCGTGGCGACCACTGCCATCGCGGGGATGGAGCTGCTCAAGCGGGGCGTGGTGGACACCACGGGTCTGCCTCTGGCCGGAGTGAAGGGCGCGGGTCTGGTGGACTACGGCGCGCTCATCTTCGGGGGCTGGGATTTGTACGATGATGATCTGGCCAAGGCCGCACGCACCCATGGCGTGCTGACCGAGGCTCAGCTCCAGGCAGTGGAACCCGTGTTGTCGAAGATGCGGCCCTGGCCCGCCGTGTCCAACAGGAACTTCTGTCGCAACGTGGTGGGCTCATCCAACAAGAAGATGAGCAGCCTGCGCGCCCAGGTGGAAGCCATCCATCAGGATCTGGAACGCTTCCAACGCGAGCAGCAGGTGGACCGGCTGGTGATGATCAACTGCGCCTCGACCGAGCGTCCGGTGAACGCGGCGCTGCCCCAGTTCGCCACGCCGGAGGCCTTCGAGGCGGCGATCGACGCCAATGATCCGGAGATCAGCCCGGCCATGCTCTACGCCTACGCCGCCGTCTCGCGAGGCATCCCCTTCGCCAACTTCACGCCGAGCGTCGCCGCCGACGTGCCGGCGCTCCTGGAGCTGGCCCGGCGCAACGGCGCGCCCGTCGCGGGCAAGGATGGGAAGACGGGCCAGACGCTGCTCAAGACGGTGCTCGCCCCGGCCTTGAGGGATCGCGCGCTGTACGTGTCCGGCTGGTACTCCACCAACATCCTGGGCAACCGGGACGGCGAGGCCCTCAACGACCCGGCCTCGAAGGCCTCGAAGCTCGACACCAAGGGCGCCGTACTGGACAGCATCCTCGGCTACAAGGTCCAGGACCACATCGTCCAAATCCAATACTACCGGCCGCGCGGCGACAACAAGGAGGCCTGGGACAACATCGACGTCCTCGGCTTCCTCGGCCAACCCATGCAGCTCAAGGTCAACTTCCTGTGCAAGGACTCCATCCTGGCCGCGCCGCTGGTGGTGGAGCTGGCGCGCACGCTGGACCTGGCCAAACGCCGCGGTGAAGGTGGGGTCATCGACTCGCTGGGCTGCTTCTTCAAGGCGCCCATGACGCAGGACGGCCGCACGCCCGAGCACGCCATGCCCGAGCAGCAGCGGCGCCTCATGAAGTGGTTGTCCACCGGGAGTGTGCGGCCCACCGTCGGCAACGAGCTTCTTCGGGGCTAACCCATGAGCGCCTCCGTCTCGGACACGGCCGCGGTCCCGGACCGTCTGGCCACACTGCGCCCGCTGTTGGGGGAGTTGATGGACCTCAAGCGGGTACGCACCGCCGACCACCTGGAGGGTCTGGCGGCACGCGGGTTCCGGCGAGCCTGGGCGGCGCTCGTCGCGGGCGTGGAGCCGGAGGCGCTGGCGTTGCGCGAGACGGCGCTCGCCCTGGTCTCGGTGCGGCTCGGAGGCATCGACGCCGAGGTGCTGCACCGGGCCGGTCTGTCACCTCCCCGCGCGTTGGAGCTCCTCCACCGCGCACTGGACGCGGCGGCCGGTCCCCTGGAGCCGGGTCTCCGGGAGCGGCTGCACGCCGCGCTCGCGGAGCCGCTCGGCACCGAGGGCACCACACCCCCGCCCTTCGTGGAGCGGCTGGTCCGTCAGCCACGCGCCGGGGCCACGCTCCCCGGCCGTCCCCGCATCCTCCTGGAGCCCGCGGAGAGCCACGCGGACCACTGCTACGCCGTCGCCGTTGCGGCGGTGCTCGTGGCGCCCCTCTTCGGTGCCAGCCCGGCCCCGCCCTTCGTGGCCGGGTTGAGCCACCACCTCTTCAACGTGGTGCTGCCGGACGCCGGCTACGCAGGGGACGTGCTGCTGGGTGATGCGGTGGGGCCCATGGTGGAGCGGCTCACCGAGGAGGTGCTGGCCACGCTGCCAGCAGGACCGGCCACTCGCATCCGGGAGGCCCGGCGCGTGCTGCCACGCACCGACACGCCGGAGGCCCGCGCCTTCCACGCCGCCGATGTGCTGGACCGGGTGTTGGAGATGGACTTCCACGCCCGCGCCGCCGGCTTCACCCTCCGCCACGCATTGGAGGACCTGGAGCTGGTCCACGACGGCCCCATGCAGTCCTACGAGAACGCGGTGCTGGCCGCGGCGGGCATCCAGCCCTGAACACGGCCCTCCTCGGGCCATGAACTTTCGAGAGGTGTGCTCATGGAACGTACGCTCCAGGGCTCGCGGCGGCTCGGGTGGGCCATCGTGGGCTGTGGTTGGGTGGCCCGAGACTATGTGGCACCAGCCTTGTCGCAGGCGGGCAATGCCCGGCTGGTGGCGTTGTGCGATCCGGATTCCGAATCGCTGGCGCGCATGCCCGGTGACGGCGCGGCCCGGTACACACGGTTGGAGGAGGTGCTGGCCCACCCGGAGGTGGAGGCCGTCTACGTGGCCACGCCCAACCACGTGCACGCGCAGGTGACGGTGGCCTGCGCCGCCGCCGGCAGGCACGTGCTGTGCGAGAAGCCCATGGCCATCCGCCCCGAGGAGGGCCGCCTCATGGTGAAGGCGTGCCGGCGCGCGGGCGTCCAGTACGCCACCGCCTTCGACCAGCGCCACCACGCCGCCCACCGGAAGCTGCGCACCCTGGTGCGCGAGGGCGTGCTCGGCACCATCACCCAGGCGCGCATCCACTACGCCTGCTGGCTGCCTCGCGACTGGGCGCCGCGCAACTGGCGCATCGACCCGCACCAGGCGGGGGGCGGCGCGATGATCGACCTGGCACCCCACGGAATCGATCTGCTGGAGGTGCTGCTGGACGACGAGTGGACGTCCCTCACGGCCCTGATGCAGCGGCGCGTCCATGACTACCCGGTGGATGACGGCGCCATGCTCATGGGGAGGTTCCGCAGCGGCACCCTGGGCCTGCTTCAGGTGGCCTACAACTGCCCGGACACCTACCCGCGCCGCACCCTGGAGCTGATCGGCACCCGGGCCCGTGCGCTGGCCTGCAAGACGATGGGCCAGACGCCCGGCGGCACACTGACGCTCACGGAGGCGGCCACCGGCGTGGAGACCGTGGTGCCCATCTCCCCCGAGGAGGACCGGAGCCCCTTCCTCCACCAGGTGGAGGCCTTCTCCTCCTGCGTGCTGGCGGGCCGCCCCTATCCCTTCGCGCCCGAGCGGGACGTGCGCCTGCTCAACCTGCTGAGCCAGGCGTGCGAGCCCCACGCCTGGGAGGCCGCACCATGCCGTTGAGCCGCTACGCCTGCTGCAACTGCGGCTCCTGGCAGCCGTGGTTCGTCCACGAGCGGCCTCCGCACTGTCCCATCTGCATGGACGTGCGCAACGCCCTGCCCGAGAACGGCTGGGAGTTCCGCTCCGCCGCCCAGGTGGCGGAGTCGTTGGAGACCTCCTGGTACGAGGCGCTGCCGGGAGTGCTCGGCTTCCAGTGCACCCCAAGCTTCGGGCTGGGCGGCACCGGCTGGCTGCTGCGGCGGCCCGAGGGCAACGTGGCCTTCGAGGGTGCCCCCTGGTACTCGCGGCGGGCGCTGGAGCACCTCGCCTCGCTGGGGGGCATCCAGGTGCTGTCCGCCTCGCATCCCCACGGCTTCGGCGCGCTGTGGCAGTTGCAGGAGCGGTTCGATCCGCTGCTCGTGCTGCACCGCGACGCGGTGCCCTACACCAAGGCCTTCCAGGTCCGCTGGCCCGTGGACGACGAGCACGAGCTGGCCCCCGGCCTCACGCTGCACTGCGTGGGCGGCCACTACGAGGGCCAGTGCGTGCTGTACGACGCGCGCACGCGCTCGCTCTTCTGCGGAGACGTCCTCAAGGTGGAGCTGGACTCCCGGGGCCGGCCGGTGGCGCTCTCGAGCCACAAGGGCTTCCACGCCGCCATCCCCCTGAGCCACGGCGAGCTGCGCCGCTACCGCGCGGTGCTCGAGCGGCTTCCCTTCGAGAACGTCTTCACCCCCTTCGAACCGGCCCGAGGCGTCACCCGCGCCCATGCGCTGGCCCTGTTCGATCGATTGCTCGCCGGAATGCCTCACACCCGGCCCATTGCCCTGGAGGAACTGACATGAGCCTGAGAGCAGCACGAGACGCCTACGCCCGGGCCATGCCGCCCGGAGAGCTGTCGTTGTTCCGGGACGATGCCATCGATCGCGTCGGCATCCCGGTGGTGGCCTCCAGCCTGCGCATGGTGGGCGGACCGTGGATCACCTCCCACGGGTACGGCGCCACCGAGGAGGAAGGCATGGTCAGCGCCATCGGCGAGCTGGCCGAGGAGGTCTTCGCCGAGCGCGCCCTGGCCACCCTCCCCCGCTTCCATGGCAGCTACACCGAGCTGGTGCGCTCGCGCGGGAAGTCCGGAGTGGCGGATCCGCTCACGCTGAGCCTGCCGGCCGGTAGCCCCTACCATCCGGACATGCTGCTCACCTGGGTGCAGATGCGGCGGCTGTCCACCAGCGAGCCCGTGCTGGTGCCCGAGGAGTACGTCGCCATCCATCCCAGCCAGCTCCACGGCCGCTCATCAGCGCTCATCCTCCCCATCACCAACGGCCAGGGCGCCGGCCTCACCCGCCCTCAGGCCCTGGCCCACGCCCTGCTGGAGCTGCTCCAGCGCGACGGCAATGGCCTGTGCTTCCGCGCCATGGATCAGGGCGTCGTGCTCGACCTGGAGGGGGCGGAGCTGTCCCCCGACGTCCGGGCCCTGCTGGAGCGCTACCGGCAGCTCGGCATCGAGGTGATTCCCAAGCTGGCCACCACCGAGTTCGGCCTGGTGAACCTGTACGTGGTGGCGAGGGATCCCCACGTGGGCGATCAGCCCCTGATGGTGACGGCCTGCGGAGAGGCGGCCGATCCGGACCGGGAACGTGCCCTGCGCAAGGCCCTGCTGGAGTACGCCGGCTCGCGAGCACGCAAGGCCTTCATGCACGGGCCGCTGGAGCACGTGGCCCGCGTCGCCCCTCCCGGCTACCTGGAGCAGTTCCTCCCCCAGGTGAACGTGGACCGGGAGGAGCAACGCGCCCTGCACGGCATGGTCGAGTGGGCCCGGATGTCCGCGGACGCGCTGCGCGCGCTGACGGCCTGCACGGTCTCGTGCAACCGCAAGGTGCGCTTCACCGACCTCCCCCGCGTCCAGGTCGCCGAGAATCCGGCGGTCCGCTGCCAGCAGGTGGTGGATCAGTTGCGCTCCGCCGGCTTCGACATCCTCGTGGCCGACATGTCTCCACCGGACCGCTCCATCCACGTGGTCAAGGTGCTCGTGCCGGGACTCGAGGTGGAGACGATGACCTACTACCGCATCGGTGAGCGGAACGTGGCCCGGCTGATGGCGCGCGAGGATCCGCTCGCCGGGCTCGGCACGCCTCCGGAGGGCGCCCGGCCCGTACGCCTGACGCCCGCCGCCGAGGAGCGGCTGGGAGGACCGGCCTGGTTCAACGTCCGCCTGGCCGAGCAGCGCGTGGGGCGCCTGTACTCGCTCTACCGCGAGCCGGGCCGCCACAGCGTGCAGCAGGTGCTGCGCGGCCGCCGCTTCGGGGGAGGTCTGTCATGAGCCTGCGCTTCGCCTACAACACCAACGGCACCGCCCATCACCGCTTCCAGGACGCGCTGCGGCTCATCGCCGACAGCGGCTACGACGGCGTCGCCCTCACGCTGGATCATCACCACTTCGATCCCTTCGCGCCCCGGCTGGGACACCGCGCCGAGATGCTGGCGGGCCTGCTGGAGCGGCTCGGCCTGGGGCTGGTGGTGGAGACGGGCGCGCGCTTCCTGCTGGAGCCACGGGCCAAGCACGAGCCCACGTTGATCACCCCGGAACCGGAGGGCCGCGAGCGGCGGCTCGACTTCCTCCGGAGGGCGGTGGACATCTGCGCCATCTGCCGGGGCGAGGCGGTGTCCTTCTGGGCCGGAGTGCCCCAGCCCGGAGTGGACGCGGAGGCGGCCTGGGGCTGGCTCGTGGATGGCGTGGCCCGGCTGTCCGACTACGCGGCGTCGCGCGGCGTGGTGGCCGCGGTGGAACCGGAGCCGGGCATGCGGGTGGAGACGGTGGACGAGTGGCGCCGCCTCCAGGAGGAGGTGGCACGGCGCGGCGCGGCCCCCATCCGGCTGGCGCTGGACGTGGGACACCTGATGGTGACGCAGGAGCGGGTGCCCGCGGACGCGGTGCGCGAGCTGGCGCCGGTGCTGGGCACGGTGGCGCTGGAGGACATGAAGCGCGGCGTGCACGAGCACCTGCCCTTCGGCGAGGGAGACCTGGATGTGGCCTCGGTGCTCCGGGCGCTGGTGGAGGTCCGCTTCGACAAGCTCGTGTGCGTCGAGCTGTCGCGCGACTCGCACCGCGCGCACGCCATGGTGCCCCAGGCTCGCGAGTGGCTGCGGGCCCACATGCCCTCGGACGCGGAGGTGGCGGCATGAGCGGCGGGAACTCGCTGCGGGTCTGCTTCATCTCCCGGCGCTTCTTCCCGGCCATCTCGGGGATGAGCGTCTACGCCCTCAACCTGGTGCGGGAGCTGGCGGACTGTGGTCACGACGTGACGATGGTCAGCCAGTACCGCAATGACCGGGCGGGTGTCTCGGTGTACGGCGGCGGGCCTCCGCCTCATGTCCCCGGTGTCAAGGTGTTGGGCCGCGAGTCCCTGGGCGAGCAGCGCGTCGGCGACGGTCTGCCGGCCAGCTTCGAGCAGGACGTCGAGGACATGGTGGCCACCGTGGAGCGCGAGCACCGGCGGCGTCCGTTCGACCTCATCCACGCGCAGTACGGCTACCCGTGCGGGCTGGCCGCGCTGGAGGCGAGCCGGCGGCTCGGGCTGCCCAACGTGGTGTCCATCCAGGGCGGTGACGGCCACTGGGTGGGCACCTGCTGCGGGACACACAAGCAGGCCATGCTGGCGGTGCTGGGCCACGCCGGGGCGCTGCTCATCGGCAGCCGCTCCTTCGCCGAGGAGGTGCGGGGCCACCACGGGACGCCGCTGGAGCGCTTCACCCTCGTGCCCGGCGCCACCGACACGCGCCGCTTCCACCCGCGTGACGAGCCCTCTCTCGGCGCGATGGGAAATCCGCCGGTGCTGCTCTACCACGGCCGCGTGGACGCGCGGAAAGGCGTGATGGAGCTGCTGGACGCGATGCGCATGCTGACGCGCAACGGCCGCGAGCTGAAGCTGGTGGTGTCCGGCATCGGCCCGGACCTCAACGCCGTGCGCAACCGGGTGACCACGCTGGGGCTGCGTGACAGCGTCGAGCTCACCGGCCATGCCTCCTACGACGACGCGCCCGCCGTGTACCGGCGCGGCGACCTGTTCGTCTCGCCCACGTACTCGGAGGGCTTCTCCAACACGATCCTCGAGGCCATGGCCACCGGCCTGCCCATCGTCTCCACGCGAGCGGTGGGCGTGGTGGACTGCCTGGAGGACGGCCGGAACGCACTGCTCGTCCCGCCCCGGGACGCCCGCGCCCTGGCCGATGCCATCGCCCGGATGCTGGACGATCCGGAGCTGCGCCGCCGCCTGGCGCGCATGGCCCTCGCCGAGGTGCGGGAGCTGTACTCGTGGCAGGCCGTGGGCCGGCGCATCCAGCAGGTGTACGGCCAGCTCACCGGCACCGGTCCGGACACGGGCTGGACGCGGCTGTACGACCCGGCCACCACCGTGGACACCGCAGATCCCTCCTGCCGCTTCCGGAGCGCACCCCACCTGCTATGAGCACCGCCCTCTTCCTCTCGCCCCACCTGGACGACGTCGCCTTCTCCTGCGGTGGCACCCTGGCCCGGTTGAAGGCCCGGGGGTGGACGGTGGCCCTCGTCACCGTCTTCACCCGCTCCGTGCCCCACCCCTCGGGCTTCGCGCTCGCCTGTCAGACGGACAAGGGCCTCCCGCCGGACGTGGACTACATGGAGATGCGCCGCGAGGAGGATCGCGACTTCGCGGAGCTGATGGAGGTGGATGTGCTGGTGTGGACCAACCTGCCGGAGGCGCCACACCGCGGTTATGACAGCGCGCCGGCCCTCTTCACCCCGCCACGCGAGGACGATCGCATCGGCACGGCGGTGGTGAAACGGCTCGCGCCGCTGCTGGCCGAGCTGCAACCGGACCTCGTGCTGGCACCGCAAGCGCTGGGCAGTCATGTGGACCACGTGCAGGTGGCGCGGCTGATGCCGTCCTTGGGAGCGTGGGACTCCCGCACCCTGTGGTACCGCGACACGCCCTATGCCGTGCGCCAACCCGGAGCCCGGCCCGATCCGGCGCTGCCCTCGGACCTGCGGCCCCTGGTGGTGGACGTGTCGGCCGAGCTGCCGCGCAAGGTGACCGGATGCACCTGCTACCGGACCCAGGTCGGCTTCCAGTTCGGTGGAGCCCAGGCCGTGGGCCCCACGCTGACGGCCTTCCATCAGCGCGAGGCGGCGGCCCATGGCCGCACCGGCCATGCCGAGGTGTTCCTCGCGGGAGCCGATTTCGATCCGGGCCTGCGGGAGGCACTCACGGAACAGGTCCCGAATTCCGCGATTCGACGGCCAGCACGAGGTCTCCTACGCTCACATCCCGTATGAGCACTTCGACGCCCCTTCCCTCCTCGCGCGCCGGTACGCACGCCATCGTCTATGGCGGCAGCATGGCCGGGTTGATGTCCGCCGGCCTGCTGTCCCGCCACTTCGAGCGCGTCACCCTCGTGGAGCGCGATCGCTTCCCGGACGGGCCGCTGCCGCGCAAGGGCGTCCCCCAGGCGCAGCACGTCCATGGTCTGCTCACGCGGGGAATGGACATCCTCGCCGGCATCTTCCCGGGCATCCAGGAGGACATCACGGCCACCGGAGTGGAGTTCCTGGACGTGGTCGAGACCACCGCCTCGTTCGGGGCCGGCAGCTGGCGCCCACGGTTCCGCAGCGACGTGAAGGCCGCCTCCCTGAGCCGGTTGCTGCTCGAGTGGGTCGTCCGTCAGCGTCTCCAGGCCCTTCCCAACGTGCGCATCCTCGATGGCAGGGAAGCGGTGGGATTGAAGACGAGCGGAGACCGGACACGCGTCACGGGACTCCAGTTGCAGGCTCCGGGCGGCGGGCAGGAGGAGACGCTCGAGGCCGACCTGGTGGTGGACACCAGCGGCCGTGGCTCGCGCACGCCCCAGTGGCTCGAGGCGCTGGGTTACCCCCGCGTGGAGGAGACGCGCATCCACGTGAACGTGGGCTACGCCAGCCGTCTCTACCGCCAGCCGCAGGGGTTCGAGCCAGGGTGGCGGTCCCTGGCGATCGCTCCCAAGCTGACGCAGGAACGGCGGCTCGGCATCATCCAGGAGATCGAAGACAACCGCTGGCTGGTGCTGGTGGGCGGCTGGCTGGGCGAGTGCCTCACGACGGCGGAGGACGCGGCGTTCCTCGAGTTCGCCCGCGGCCTGCCCCAGCCGCACCTGTACGAGGCCATCAAGAACGCCGAGCCACTCGGCCCCATCCACCTCTACCGCTTCCCTCATAACCAGCGCCGTCACTACGAGCGCATGTCCCGCTTCCCCGAGGGGCTGGCCGTGGTGGGGGATGCCGTCTGCTCGTTCAATCCCATCTACGGCCAGGGCATGAGCACGGGCGCCATGCAGGCCGAGGCGCTGGGCGAGTGTCTGCGCCAGGGCGTGCGCGGGGCCTCCGATCGCTACCGCCGACGGGCGGGAGAGATCCTCGCGGGGCCCTGGGCCCTCGCGACGGCCGGCGATCTGGCCTTCCCCGAGGTGGAGGGCAAGCGCCCGCCGGGGTTCGCCCTGATGAACTGGTACGGCAACCGGTTCCAGCAGCTCGCGGGCTACGACGAGGAGGCGCTGAGGCTCTTCGCGCGCGTGCAGCACATGATCGAGTCACCCACCGCCATGTTCTCCCCGCGCATGGTGCTCAAGGTGCTCACGGTCCAGCCCGACAAGGCCGCCCGGACGCCGGGGCCACGGCCGCTCGCCATCTCCACCTCACGCGCGGCCTGAGCGAGCCGCCAGCCCGAGGGGGCACGGCCCCCTCACGACCAGGAGATGTCGTACTCCACGCGGTCGATGGACTGAGGCCTCGCCTGGGCCCGCCCCTGGAGCTTGAGCACCCGGAGCGCGCCGATGAGGACCCCCTCATGGTAGGTCGGCGGCACCATGTCGCCCGTGGTGGACATGACGCCCGATTTCGGCCCGGTGCGGTGGTACTCGCGGCGCCCGTACGTCACCGCGCCGCTGTAGCCCAGTTGCACCACCGAGAAGAACCTGTGCGGATCCCCCCGGGCGATGACGCCGAAGACGAAGCGGCCCGGGCCGGAGTCGTAGCGCGCCACGCCGTGCTCCCCACATGCCCGGAAGACGGCCTCCGGGGAGCCGAACGAGGTCTCCAGCACGTCCCCGGTGGCGTAAAGCAGTTGGAGGAAGTCCTGCACCGGGTACATGCGCAGCTCCCCGTAGTCCCGTGAGAGCCCATCGGCTCGCAGCCTCTCCAGCCCCCCCTCCCCCGCCCGCTGCCGGACGAGGTCGAAGACGCTCTGGAAGAAGAGCCCGAGAACGGAATCTCCCCGCTGGGCCACGACGAGCCGCGCCGCGAGATCGGCCTTGTCCGACGCCATGAGGCACGCCCCCCTTGTCCTTCCAGTCTAACGGCTCCCGGCCGAGACCAGGGGCGTCCGCCCCGCCCACGGGCGGGCCTGTTCCAACTGCGCCGCGAGCCGGAACAGCGTGGCCTCGTCTCCGAAGCGCCCGGCGAACTGCACCCCGATGGGCAGCTCGGCCGCGTTCCAGTACAGCGGCACCGACATGGCCGGCTGCCCCGTCTGGTTGAAGAGCTGCGTGTTGGGCGTCCGCTCCAGACTGCTGGCCGCGAGCTCGTCCAGCATCCGCAGGAAGGCGGGCTTCACCGGCACCCTGCGCAGTACCGCCAGCGCCGCGAGCTCCGTGGGCTTGAGTGCCAGCTCGCCAATGCGCACCGGCGGATATGCGAGCGTCGCGTCCAGGAAGAGATCGTACCGCTCGAAGAAGGCCGCGACCTTCCGGCTCGCGTGGTGGGTGGCATTGCGCGAGCGCTGGAGATCCGCCGCGGAGAGGATGCCGCCGAGCTGTCCGAGTGCCCAGGTCGACGGCTCGAAGTCATTGGCGTCGAGCGCCTTCCCCGTCTTGCGGGAGATCTCCTCCAGATCCACCGTCACGTTGGCCGCGATGTTCACCAGGTACGCGCGCACCAGCTCCCCCCAGTCCAGCCGGGGGGCGTCCTCGATGACCTCGTGGCCCAGTTCCTGGCAGAGCTTCGCCGCGTCCTTCACCGCCGCGACGCAGTCCGGGTGCACGTTCTTCCCGAAGAGCGAGCCGGTGGAGAACGCGATGCGCAGGCGTCCCGGCGGCGTCCCCACCTCCTGGAGGAAGGGCCGCGCCGGTGGAGGCGCCGCGTAGGGCGCCCCCGGATCCGCGCCGTGGGTCGCATCGAGCATCGCCGCGCTGTCCCGCACGCTCCGCGTCAACACGTGCTGCTGGACGTAGCCTCCCCACGACTCGCCGATGATCGGCCCCAGCGGATTGCGCGCCCGGGTCGGCTTGAGCCCGAAGAGTCCACAGGCCGACGCCGGAATCCGGATGGAACCCCCTCCGTCACCCGCATGCGCCATCGGCACCACCCGCGCCGCCACGCACGCCGCCGAGCCTCCGCTCGAGCCCCCCGTCGAGTGCTCCGGATTCCAGGGGTTTCGCGTCGGCCCTCGCAGCGCCGGCTCCGTCGTTCCGAGGATCCCCAGCTCGGGCGTGTTCGTCTTCGCCACGAGGATGACTCCCGCCCGGCGGAACCGCGCGATGAGCTCCGAGTCATGGTCGGGAACGAAGTTCAACAACGCCCTGCACGAGCCCGTATAGGGCACCCCCGCCACGTACCCGTCCAGGTCCTTCACCACGAAGGGCACCCCCGTGAATGGACCCTCGGGGAGCGCACCCGCCGCCGTCTTGCGCGCCTGGTCGTACATCTCGTGAACCACCGCGTTGAGCTTCGGGTTCACGGACTCGATGCGCGAGATCGTCTCCTCCACCAGCTCGCTCGGGTGCAGTTCCTTCTTGCGCACCAGCTCGGCGAGTGCCGTGGCGTCGAGCGCGTCGTATCCCTGGATGGCCATGCGGTACGGTCTCCTCTCCTACGGTCACGCCCCCTGCTCTACCATGCGCCGCCATGGCGAAACCCCAGTATTGGCTGATCAAGAGCGAACCCTCCGTCTACCCCTACTCCCAGTTGGAGAAGGACGGCAGGACCAGCTGGACCGGCGTGCGCAGCTTCGAAGCCCGTAACAACCTCCGGGCCATGAAGCCCGGCGACCTCTGTCTCTTCTACCACTCCAACGAGGGCAAGGCCGTCGTGGGCGTCGCTCGCGTCCTCTCCAACCCCGGCCCCGACCCCACCGCCCCCGGCGAGGACTGGGCCTCCGTCGATATGGGACCCCTGGTGCCCGTCCAGGAGCCGGTCACCCTCTCCACCATCAAGTCCACCCGCGAGCTGAAGGATTTTCCGCTCATCACCCGGAGCCGGTTGAGCGTTGCTCCCGTGTCTCCCGAGCACTTCAAGCTCGTTCTCGAGATGGGCGGGACCCGGATTCCCAGGGCCTCCTCCCGCTGAGGGTACTCGGGTTGGATGCCGGGGGGCTCCATACCCTCACCCCGTCCCTCTCCCAGAGGGAGAGGGTCGAAACCAGGTTCAGGCGTTCGCGGGGTGGAGCTTCTGCTGCAACAGGTTCGCCCGGTTCCTCGCTGATAGCAGTTGTTGCCTCAGCGACTCCGCGTCTCTCGAGATGTCCGCGAAGTCCTGCGCCGCCGCGTCGCTCGCCAGTGACTCCGCGCTCTCCGCGACCTGCGTCATCCGATCGTTCATCGTCTGCAACGACGAGATGATCTCCTCCGCCTTCATCTGCTGCCCCTGCTGCGTCTGGCTCGCGATCCCCTGCATGTGCCCGCTCAGCGCCGCCGCCTCCTGCCCCAATGCCGCGAAGCGCTCCATCAGCGACTGGTACACCTTCGTGCGCTCCTGCAGCTCCAACGCCCGGCTGTTCACCTCCGCCGCCAGCGCCTGCTGGCGATCCCTCCACTGGTTCAACACCCCCAGCAACGAGCGCATGTGCGCCACCATCCGCTCGTCACAGTCCGCCACCGAGTTGAGCAGCTTCCCCATCTTCTCCAGGTTCTTCTGCGACCGGAGCGGCCCGGTGCGCACTTCCTCCGCCAGGGTCTCGAACTTGCGCAGCTCCTCCTCGATGGCCATCGCCGCGGCAACCAGCTCGGAAGACTCGGCGGACTGCGGACGCTTGCTCATATGGATGCGGCTCCGATTCGGAAGGGCACTCTCTCCCTGTGTTCCTACGCGTTCCTAGCAGATCGCGCCCGGACTCATTTCCCCGAACTTGCCTCGATGACTGGAGACGGAGCGAGCAATGTCACCTTCGGTCCCACGAAGGTATGCCGCTGGAATGCCACCCAGTAGACAGTCAGCAGGGCCAGCGCCCCGGCGAACGTGTACCCGGCCAGCTCGTTGGGCGGCAGGACGAAGAGCACCATCACCACCGCGCACCACCCCAGCGCCACCACGTTCACCAGCGTGGAGAAGCGTCCCAGGTCCCACGGCCCCTGGTGCGACCAGGTCCCGTTTCTCCGCGCCAGCAGGCCCACCAGCACTGGCAGTGCGTACGAGGCGTACAGGGCCAGCGTGCTCAGCGCCACCATGGCCGCGTAGGCCCCACTCCAGATGGCCACCACGAAGGCCGCCGCCACCGACACCCAGATGGCCACGTGCGGGCTCCGGAAGCGGGGCGACACACTCGCCAGGTGCGCCGAGGCCGGCAGCCCCCCGTCCCGCGCGAACGCGAAGAGCATTCGCGAGTTGGACGTCACCGAGGACAGCCCGCAGAACCACATGGCCCCGATCGCGATCCACACCAGCGCCCCGCCGAGCGCCGGCCCCAGGGACTCGCGCAGCACGTGCAGGAAGGGGTTGGGCGCGGCCGCCGCGGCCGGCAGATCTCCAATCGCCAGCGTCACCCCCACCAGCAGCGCGTACCCCACCACCGCGCTCACCGCCACCGACAGGAAGATGCCCCAGGGCGCGTTGCGCGTCGGATCCATCGTCTCCTCGGAGACGTGGGCGCTCGCGTCGTAGCCCGTGAACGTCCACTGCGCCTGCAACAGGCCGATCAGGAAGGTGTACGCGTAGACGTTGCCCTCCGTGGTGAAGCGCGTGAGCAGGAAGCCCGGATCCTGCTTGGGCGCGAAGGCCACCAGCGCTCCAATCACCACCGCCACGCCCGCCACGTGGTACCAGGCCGACACGTTGTTGAGCAGCGCCACCGCGCGCACGCCCACGTGGTTGAGGATGGCGTGTGACAGCAGGATGGCCGCGTACAGTGACAGCACGTGGCTCCGCGACTCCCTCGGCCACCCCAACATGTCCGCCACGAACTCCGCCAGCCCGTAGTCGATGCCCGCTGTAATCGCGAACTGGCCGATGGTGTTCAGCCACGCCGTGAAGAAGCCCACCCGCGGGCCTCCCAGCATGGCCGACCAGTGATAGAGCGCCCCCGCCGTCGGGAACGAGGAGGCCAGCTGCGCCAGGCTCGCCGCCACCGTCAGCGTCATCACCGCCACCAACGGCCAGCCCACCGCCATGACGAATGGCCCGCCGAAGCGCAGGCCATGGCCATAGAGCGTCACCGCTCCCGTGAGAATGGAGATGATGGAGAAGGAGACGGCGAAGTTGGAGAAGCCGCCCATGTCACGCAGCAACTGCTGCGCGTATCCCAGCCGTTGCAGCTGGGCCGCATCCGCATCCAGTTGGTCCTTCTTGTCCGCGTCCATGCCCTGAACTATGGCCTTCTGGCCAGGGGGATGCGAGGGACCCGGGTGCGGAGTGTGGGACCGTCAGCGCTTGCCGCCCTGCCCCTGGCTCTCCTGGGCGGGGGCCGGAGGCGCCACCATCCGCCGCTCGAGGCGGAAGTGCCTCTGGAAGGCCCCTCCCATCCCCAGGGGCATCTCCGCCTCCAGCTTCTGCCAGTAGTCGGGGCCCAACGTCTTCTTGATGGCCACCATCAAGCCCACCCGGTTCTGCCTCACCGCCGTCTCCGCGCGGCCCACCTTCTCCACCAGGTCCTTCACCGTGCCCTCGTTGGGGCTCGCCTGGCGCAGCTCGCGCTCCAGGTTCAGCTGGGCCCTCTTCAGATCCGCCTCCAGGCCGATCAGCGCGTCATTGGCCTCGAAGGACAGATCCTGGACCTTCTGCACCAGGTTCTGCGGCAGGCCGATCTTCGCCGCCACCTCCGCGGGAATCCCGAAGGACGGAGGCGCCAGCGGGGCCGAGGGCGGCATCGGGGGATGCGGAGGAATGGGCGCCACGCCCATCCCACCGTGCGCGGCGTGCGGACCGTGCACGAAGACGCGCACGTCCTGCTTCTCCTGCTTGTCCTCGGCGAGCGCGGGCACGGCGGTGAGGACCACGAGGGCGCACATCAGCTTCTTCATCATGGTACGGCTCCTTTCATTACTTCGGTTCACTGCGACCGCGAGACATGGAAGGCCGCGAGGGCCGTCTGGAAGGGCTCGGCGTCGAGCGCCGTGGCGTCCGGCGGACGCACCCAGACCGCGAGCATCCCGAACGGCTGGTACATCGCGTCCCCGACGCTCGGGTTGGTGCGCGTGTAGCCGTGCACCTCGTCGAACAGCGCCCCGAGCGAGAGGACCTCGCCCCGCGCGGCCGGCGCCGTCCGCACGGGCTGCTCGACCCGCAGGGAGCCCTCGACCGGGCCGCCCACCACGGGCCCGCCCTCCTCGGACACCGGCGTCACCGCCCGGGGTGGAACGAGCAGCACCAGCAGGGCCACGGCGGCGGTGGCGGCGGCACTGGCCACCCCGCGGCGGAAGTGCTGGCGGCGGCGCACCTCGCCGAGGATGGCCTCGCGCGGGACGGTGGCCGGAGCCGGTGGCTCGGGCAGGCGGAGCGAGGCGGCGGACGCATGGAGGCCGGCGAGGGCCCGGCATCCGGCGCACTGCTCCAGGTGGGCCTGGAGGCCCGGAGGCCGGGGCAGTCGCTCGTCCAGGAGGGCCGCGGTGAAGTCCTGGCAGCTCATGGGGTGTCTCCTTGGAGGGCGTCAGCGGCCTTGAGCTTCTGGAGCGCCCGGTAGAGATGGATGCGGACGGTGCCGCGGGCGACGTTCATGGCGTCGGCGATGGCATCGAGGTCGAGCCCCTCCAGGTAGCGGAGGGAGAAGGCCGTGGCCTGCTGGGCCGGGAGCGTCCGCAGGGCCCGGCCGAAGGCGCGCCAACGCTCGACCCCCGCGAAGCTCTCCTCCGGCGAGGGTTGTGGGGCCGGGCCCAGGTCCAACACCTCCCGGACGACGCTCCACACCCGGCGCCGGCGCAGCAGGCCCATGGCGCGTGAGACGAGGATGCGCCGCAGCCAGGCGGGGCCGGCCCCGGCGTCCCGCAGGGTGTGACGCTTCTCGTAGGCATCCGCCAGGGTGGCCTGGACCAGGTCCCTCGCCTCCTCCCCGTCCCAGACGAGGCGCCGCGCCAGCCGCAGGAGGGCGGCCTGCTCGCGCTCCACGAGCGCGTCGAAGTCGAGGGGGGTGACCCTCGCTCCCAGCGGCGTCTCGTCCATGATGGCGGTGCCCTTCAAGGTTGGACCTCGTTGCCCGGTTTCCACAGGAGAGGACGCACGAGCCCCGCTGGCGGCATACCCGAGAATTATTTCCCCTATTTTTCCGCCCCTCCGGAAGAATCCACCCCATGCCCCCGTACGAGATCCGCCCCATCTCCGCGGCCGAGACCCGCCACCTCCGCCACGTCGTGCTCCGCCCTCACCAGCGCCCCGAGGAGCTGGTCTACCCGGGGGATGACGCTCCGGACACCCTCCACCTGGGACTGTATGTGGAGGGACAGCAGCTCGGAGTGGCCTCGCTCTACCGCGAGCCCCAACCGGGCTCGAAGTCCCCCTCCGAGTGGCGCCTGCGGGGCATGGCCGTGCTCGCCCACGAACAGGGCCGGGGCAATGGCGCCGCCCTTCTACAGGCCTGCATCGATCACGCGGCGCGTCATGGCGGCACCCGGCTGTGGTGCAACGCGCGCACGACGGCCGCGGGTTTCTACCGGCGGCTGGGCTTCACCGTGGAGGGTGGGGAGTTCGAGCTCGCCGGCATCGGCCCGCACTACCTCATGTGGCGGGCCCTCTGAATCAGCTGGCGACGCTGCGCAGCAGCCGGCCCGCCAGCTGGGTGTACTGATCGCGCTTCTCGGTGTCCCCGAGGTGCGCCCAGACATCCGCCAGGGCCCTGGCCGCCTCCGCCAGTCCCGGGTGCAGCTCCAGCGCCATCTCCAGCACGTGGCGCGCGTGGCGGTAGCGCGCCTTGCCCGTCAGGCCGATGCCCCGGGTGCGGTGCTTGCCCGACTCCGTCAGGAGCGCCTCGCCCAGGCTGGCGATCTCCACCGCCGTGCCCTCGCGCCAGGCCTTCTCCGTGTTGAGCTGAAGCGCCTCCTCCAGCAGACCCCTGGCCGCCTCCGGCTCGTCCAGCTCGAGCTGGCAGATGGCCGCGTTGCGGTAGTGCTCGGCCGTCTCCGGATCCAGATCGATGGCGCGCTCGAAGCACTTCAGCGCCTCGCGCGGACGCCCCAGACTCACCAGGGAGGAGCCCTTGGCGCTCAGCGCCAGCACATCACTGGGGTCCTGCTCCAAAAGGCGGTCGAAGACCTGGATCGCGGCCTGGTGGTTGCCGGACATCGAGTGGCTCACGCCCTCGTTGAATGCCGCTAGCAGATTGGACATATGCCCCCTTCCCGCCGGCTCCGTGCCGGCCCGTGCTCACCGGCACATTCTATCGCCGGATGAGACAGCCTGACAGGTCGGGGGGCCCTTCGCGCAACGGGAAACCTAGAAGCGCATGCCCACCTGGAACCCGGGCCACATCTCCAGCTCGCCCCGGACTTCACCGGACATGAAGCTCATCTTCTGCATCGGCTTCCCGTCGAGCGCGATGGCGGTGTTGAACGTGGGGCCGGCGATCACCGCGAAGCGCGGCGCCACCTGGAAGCCGCCGAGGAGCCGGAGCTGGGCCAGCAGGGAATTGCTCTCCGTGGCCCTGCCCACGAAGACGCTGCGACCCACCGCGTCAAGGTCGACGAACCAGCGGTCGAACGACACGTGCCCACCGAAGCCCAGGCCCGTCGACCAGCGCGCCTCGCCCCCCACCAGCGTGCCGTAGCCGCCCATGAACACCGTGTAGAAGGACTTGCTGCCCAGCTTGAACGCCACGTCGAGGGGGTGCAGATCGCTCCCGGTCACCTCGACGCGGAACAGGCCATTTCCCGCCACGCTGACCAACCCGAAGGGAATGCCATCCATGTCGCTCGACACGTTGACGAGCCCGAACTGAAGGCCCTTCATGCGACGGGCGATGTTGAGGAGGCCCACCTGCGCGCCCGACACGTCCCCTCCCACGTTGACGAGGGAGAGCTGCACACCCTCGGCCATCGACGCCCAGTTCACGGCCGTCGCCCCCTGGAAGCCGCGCATCCGGCCGTGGACGAGGTTGGCGCCCACCGAGGCCTGGAGGCCGGTGAAATCCCCTCCGGCCCGATTGAAGCCCACCGAGGCCTGTCCCCCGAGGACACTCCCCGAGGCCCAGTTCGCCCCCACGGAGGACTGCAGTCCGCGGACCTCCGAGCCGGACACGTTGGCCAACGTCGAGAGCTGCACGCCCGACACGCCGTCCGTGGCCCAGTGGCCGAGGATGGCGAACGCCACGCCGCTCAGCCGCGCCGAGCTGCCCACGAGCAGGGAGAGCGACAGGTCGTTGTCCACCGGGCCATCCAGCACGGAGTTCGTCTGCACCAGCGGCACCAGGCCCACGTTGAGGAACCGGCGCGAGCTCTGCCGCGCCGGGGCCTCCACCGCCATCCCGCCCCCTCCGCGCGACACGGTGGGCTCGCCCGCCATCCCGGAGAAGTCGCTCTCGCCCAGCGAGGTGCGCCGGCCCTCCGCGAGCGCGAAGGCCGCCCGTGAGCCCGCCCCCTCCCGCTCGCGCGTCACCGTGTACTGGCCGGGTGGGAGGGCCAGCTCGGTGGGACGTCCCGCCCGCTTCTCCAGCTCCACCACCAGGTTGCCCGGCGCGTCACGCACGTAGAGCCGGCCATCGAGCGGGCCCGCCAGCACGAGGCCCGCCGTGTTCGTGCGCAGCTCGGTCATCACCAGGTCGCCCGAACCGGCCAGGTCGATGTCATACGCCGGATGCTGCGCGCCGGACCGCGTCTTCTCCGTGCGCGCGAGCGTCTCGTGGAAGGCGAACTGGTACGCCTCGTTGAGCGTCACCCGCCCGTCCCCGCTCAGGTCCGCCGCGCCGCGCAGGCCCGACACCAGGTTGTGCGTGAAGTACGAGCCGCCGATGCGGTCCGACTCCTGGGACACCTCGTCCTCCGAGGACGAGGTGAGGATGGCGTGCCCCCGCACGGACGCCGACGCGTCCACCAGGAAGGCCGGCCGCCGCACCCCACCCTTCTGCCGCGCCATCGCTCCGGACGCGCACGAGTCCAGGATGGCGATGCGCACGTCCGCCGGCAGCGCGTTCAACGCCTGGCGCAGCTCCCGGTACGAGAAGCGGTCCTGCTTCAGCATCAGGCCCTCCTCGTCCGAGTGGCCCGAGTAATAGAGGAGCGCCTCGGTGCGCCCGCCGGAGGACTTCGCCGCGTCGATCATCCGCCGGAGGCGGTTCATCCCGTCCTCCAGCCCCGCGCGGTCCGCGTCCAGCACCAGGATGCGATCTCCGGGCAGCACCCCGCCGAGCTCGCCGAGCACCTGGCTCACGGCCTTCGCGTCGGAGATGGCGTAGCGCAGGCGCACGCGGCTGGGGCCACCGTCATTGACGCCCACCAGCAGCGCGAAGCGCCGCACCGGCACCGGGCCCGCGTCCGGCGCGGCGGCGGAGGCCAGGAGGGGAAGGAGCAGCAGGGAGACGAAGAGCGCTCGCTTCACGGGGACTTCTCCAGGGTGAGGGACGACTGGGAAAGCGATTCCGGCAGGGACAGCGGCGCGCGGCGGGCGTCCTCGGGGGAGCGGGCCAGCTGGCGCGCCGCGTCCATCAGCGCGTTCAGGTCGAAGGGCTCGGTGCTGGTGACGAAGAAGAAGCGCTCGAAGAGGGGCGCGTCGTCCAGCTCATAGGCGCTCGACAGCGACACCGTGCCTCCCGCGAGCGCCAGCGAGCCGGTGAGCGACTCCGGGTAGTGCAGCGTGACGGAGCCCCGGCCATCGACGGACAACACCGCGCCGTAGGGCCGGCCCGCGGACACGTAGCTGAGCTGCAGCACGTCCCCAGGCCTCGCCCGGGCCGCGTCCGCGAGCGGCTCGGGCTCGCCGCGCGTCTGGCGGTGGATGAGCAGCTTCGGCTCCAGCCCCTTGGTGCGCGTCGTCTCGAGCAGCGCCACCTCCTCCGGCCGGGTCCGCTCGGGCAGCTCTTCCCGGGAGAAGAACATCATCAGCGCGAGCCCCGCGGCCACGGGGGCGCCCAGCGCGACGGCGGGCAGCCAACCCCGGGAGGTGGAGCGGGCCTCCACCGAGCGCGAGGCCTCCACCACGCGGCGGCGGCGAGCCACCTCGGCGGCGACCTGGGACGGCGGGAGCTTCGCCAGCGTGGCCCCATCATCCGCCTCCAGCTTCGCGAGCCGCTCGAGTCCTCCGGGCTCCGAGGCCAGGCGCGCGCGGGCGGCGGCCAGCTCCTTGGGAGGCAGCTCCCCCAGGGCGATGCGCTCCAGCATCCAATCGGGCGTGCGGTGGGACATGTCAGGCGGCCTCCAGTTCCTGCAGGTGGGAGCGCAAGGTGCGCAGGCGCTTGCGGACGCCGGAGACGGAGAGGCCCACCTCCTTCGCCACTTCCTCGTACGTCATTCCATCCACCAGGTGCAGCACGGCGATGGTGCGCGTGGACACCTGCTCGCGTCCGAAGAGCCGGTCCAGCACCGCCGACGCGCCCGTGCGCGCCTCCAGGTCCTCCAGCGAGGCGATGCGCACCAGCAGCTCCTCGTCCGCGTCCGCCGGGCGCCGGCGCTCCGAGCGCATCCGGTTGAGGCACACGTTCGTCGCCATGCGGTGCAACAGGCTCGACGGCGCCGTCTGCGTCAGGGCCTCCTGATGGTCGAGCAGCTGGACGAATACATCGTGCATGGCATCCACGGCCCTCTCCTCGTCGCGCAGGAGGAAGCGGCAGCGCCGAAGCACCATCGGTCCGTACCGGCGGTAGCAGGCTTCCACGTCAATGGCCAACGGTCCCTTCCTCCGTCCTCGCGCGAACTTGAACACCGGAGCGCGCGCGAACTGTTACCGCGCCTGTGGCATCGTCGTGAAATGGAATGAGAAGGCGCCGTAAGTAGCCGGAATCGGGCCCGTCAGCTCAATCTCCGGCGTCCAGGAGGGCCGAAAAACCCGCGACGAAATCCGGGTAGCGCGGCTTCCATCCCAGCGCCTTCAGCCGGGCATTGGAGATGGCCCGGTCCCCGCGCAGGGACTCGTGGAGTGAAGTCAGGGGCACTGCCGGTGGGGGCGGCAGCCCGAGCCGCGCGCACAGCCAGGTGCTCGTCTCCGCCTGCGTCGCCGGCCGGTCGTCCGCCACGCAGTACGTGCCTCCCGGCTCGCCCCGCTCCAGCACCACCCGGAGGGCCTCCACCAGATCCTCCACATGCACCCGGGAGATGCGGCCTCCCCCGCTCTCGGGGATGCGGAGCGTGCCCGCGCGGAGGCGCTCGTGCAGGCCCCGGCCGGGACCGTAGATGCCCGCGATGCGCAGGGAGATGCCACCGAGCCGGCGGTAGTGGGCCTCCGCGTCGATGCGGCCCCGGGCGCGCGTGGAAGCGGTATCGATGGGGGTGGACTCGTCCACGTGTCCCCGCGCATCACCGTAGACGCCCGTCGAGGAGAGATAGACTAGGCGGGCAGGTCCAGCGCGCGACAGGGACTCGGAGAGGGAGGCATCGAGCCCGGCCTCCGGTGGGATGGAGACCACCACGTGGGCCCCCTTCGCGGACGCCACGGCCTCCTCCAGGGACGGAAGCTGGACTCCCTCCCGGGACAGCTCCTCGCGGCGCGCTTCGTCCCGGGTCACCGCCAGCACCGGGCGCCCGCGCCGTGCCTCCACAAGTGCCAACCGTATCAACGTGTAGCCACATCCCAGCAAGACGAGAGGAACCATGCCCTCGCGATTATCGGGCCGGCGCGGATATCGGGTCCAGGTGAACGACTCACACGCGCATTGAAATTGGCTCTCAGGGCTTGAGACTTCTTTGTCGTAAACCGGATGACGCAAGCGTGACCGTCCCCGCCCTCGACGCATGGCTTCAGGGCGACATGGCAGCCTTTTGGCGTGATGACGGCGGATCACGCCACGCGCCAAGCCCAACTCCGAGTGAAGAGGCGGAGCTGCTTCGTCTCCGCGGCGCTGCTCCTGACGATCTTCCTGGTGCACGAGTTCCTGCTGCCCGGCGAACCCGACCCGAGGCTGGCGCTGGTGCAGCTCGCCTGGAGCACGAGCTTCGTGCTGATCGGCCTGGGAGTGGGGGTGCTGCCCGAGTGGTCCCCGGGCATGATGGCCGGGCTGGTGTGCCTGGCGTCGGTGACGGCGATCATCCACTTCACCGGGGGTCCCGCGAGCCCCTACCTCGCACTGCTCGTCGCCATTCCCCTCCTCCTGGCGATGTTCACCCCGGACTCCCTGCTGCCGATGCTGCTGACCCTCGGAGCGTCGGTGGGCGCCGTGGTGGCGTTGGACCTGCTCGCGCAAGTGCCCACCGGCGTCCTCGTGCCACGGGCGGTCACCTTCGGCCTCGTCGGGATGATCGGCGCCTTCGGGAGCCAGACCTACCGGCGGCTGCGCGAGGCGGAGCGGGTGGCACAGGAGGAGCGGCTCGCGGCCCTGGAGCAACTGGCGCGGAGCGAGCGCCTCCGGCTGCACGCCGAGCGCGAGCGCGCCGAGGTGGAGCGGCTGGTGATGGTGGGCCAGCTCGCCGCCGGAGTGGCCCACGAGGTGAACAATCCGCTGGCCTTCGTGAAGGCCAACCTGAGCTACCTCAAGGAGGAGCTGCGGCGTGAGGACCCGCCGCCGGACCCGGTGGAGCTCGGCGAGGTGCTGAGCGAGACGGAGCAGGGCCTGCTGCGCATCCAGCAGATCGTCACGGATCTCCGGCGCTTCTCGCGGGAGGGAAGCGAGCACGAAAGGGAGGAGGCGGGCTCGCCGAAGGAGGCCATGGAGGAGGCACGACGGCTGGCCTCGGTGCGCCTGCGCGGCCTGGGCGAGGTGGTGCTGGACGCGGGGCCGGAGCTGCCCAGGGTGAAGCTGGGGCAGCGTCACCTGGTGCAGGTGCTGTTGAACCTGCTGCTGAACGCGGCGGACGCGGTGGAGGCAGCGGTCCCACCCCGTCCGGCCCGTGTCGTGGTGAGGGCCCGGCGGGTGGACGGCGGGGTGCGGTTGGAGGTGGAGGACAACGGCCCGGGGATTCCTCCCGAGGTGCTGCCGCGCCTCTTCGAGCCCTTCTTCACCACCAAACCGCCGGGCAAGGGCACCGGGTTGGGACTCGCCCTGTGCCGCGGGTACGTCACCCAGTCCGGGGGGACGCTCCACGTTGAGAACCGGCCCGAGGGCGGCGCCCGCTTCGTTCTCTTGCTGCAGCAGGCAACAGAAGTCACCGCCTCGGCGGCCTGAGTGCTCGTCTGGAAGCCGGACGCGGTGGTACAAGCCCGTTCAACGTGACCATTCCCACGACCGACACATCCGCTACCTTCGAGCAATTGGGCCTCCTCCCCGCCCTCGTCGAGGCGCTCACCGCGCTCGGGTACGAGGAGCCCACCCCCATCCAGCGGGCCTCCCTGCCCCCGCTGCTCGCCGGGAAGGACCTGCTCGGCATCGCCGCCACCGGCACCGGCAAGACGGCCGCCTTCTCCCTGCCCCTCCTCCAGCGCCTCGAGCCCGGCAAGCGCGAGCCCTTCTCCACCTCCGCGCTCGTCCTCGTCCCCACCCGCGAGCTCGCCATGCAGGTGGCCGAGGCCATCCACCGCTACGGCCAGAAGCTCGGCGTGAGCGTGCTCCCCATCTACGGCGGCCAGCCCATGGGCCAGCAGCTGCGCGTGCTCAAGCGCGGCGTGGACGTCGTCGTCGCCACCCCGGGCCGCGCGCTCGACCACCTCAAGCGCCAGTCGCTCCTGCTCGACTCCGTGCGCACCGTGGTGCTCGACGAGGCCGACGAGATGCTCGACATGGGCTTCGCCGAGGACCTGGAGTCCCTGCTGGAGGCCACCCCCGAGGAGCGCCAGACGGCCCTCTTCTCCGCCACCCTGCCCCCGCGCATCGCCTCCATCGCCGAGCGCCACCTGAGCGATCCCGTCCACGTGCGCATCGCCAAGGAGAAGGTGGCGCCCGGCACCGGGCCCCGCGTGCGCCAGACGGCCTACATCGTCCCGCGCGCCTTCAAGGCCGCCACGCTCGGGCGCGTGCTGGACGTCGAGGCCCCCACCGCCGCCATCGTCTTCTGCCGCACCCGCACCGAGGTGGACGAGCTCACCGTGTCCCTCAACGGCCGGGGCTGGCGCGCCCAGGCCCTCCACGGCGGCATGGACCAGGCCCAGCGCGACCGCGTCCTCAAGCAGTTCAAGGCCCACGCGGTGGATCTGCTCGTCGCCACCGACGTGGCCGCGCGCGGACTGGACATCGAGAAGCTGACCCACGTCGTCAACTACGACGTGCCCAATGCCCCCGAGGCCTATGTCCACCGCATCGGCCGCACCGGCCGCGCCGGCCGCGAGGGCGTGGCCATCACGCTCGCCGAGCCCCGCGAGCACCGCCTGCTGCGCAACATCGAGAAGCTCACGGGCCAGAAGATCGAAGTGGCCACCGTGCCCACCGTGGCGGACCTGCGCGCCCGCCGGCTCGAGCTGGTGCGCGCCTCCCTGCGCGAGGCCCTCGTGGCCGGCGAGCTCGACTCCTACCGCTCCGTGGTGGAGAGCCTCGCCTCCGAGTTCGACCTGGTGGATGTGGCCGCCGCCTCGGTGAAGCTGCTCCACGACGCGCAGGTGGAGGGCCACGGGCAGGAGGAGGAAGAGGACATCCCCACACTGCCCCCTCCCTCGGAGAAGCGCCCGCATCCGGGAAAGAATGCCCGGGCGGCTGCTCGCCCGGGGCCCGGGGGGCCGGGTGCGAAGGAGCCCCGAGGCGCCAAACGCCGCGCGGGTCCGGCGCAGGACTTCGATATGACCCGGCTGTTCATCGGTGCCGGCCGGGGCACGGGACTCCGTCCCGGGGACCTGGTGGGTGCCATCACGGGCGAGGCGGGCGTGGAGGGCAAGCGGCTCGGGGCCATCGAGATCGGCGACAACTACTCGCTCGTCGAAGTGCCCGAGTCACAGGCCGAGCAGATCATCACGGCGCTGCGCCAGACCACCCTACGCGGTAAGAAGGTGCTGGTACGCCGGGACCGGGGCTGAGCCCCGGTGCGACTTCGCGGCCCCGCCGTTCAAGGCGGGGCCACGGGAGGAACATCATGGGTCGACTCACCTCGCTTCTCCTGCTTCTGACTCTCGTCGGAGTCGGGTGCAAACCAAAGGCGCAAGAAGCAGCCGTCCGGCTGAAGGTCTCCTACACATTCAATGCCGGTTGCATCACCGTGACCGCCAAAGATGCGGAAGGCACGGACCGGGAGACGCGTGATCAGCTCGCCGTGCTCGATCGTGAGACCCGGGAGGTGGTGTTCGCCGTGTTCCGACAGGAGAGCTGGAGCCACACTCTGGAGATCACAACGACGGCCCACGAGAAGTCGTGCGAGGGGAACGTCGTGGCCCGCGACGTGAGCGAAGTGACGCTCCAGAAGAAGGGAGCCATCGAGCAGGTCGCCCTCACTTTGGAGGCTCCGGATGAGGATGGGGATGGCTACATCAGCACCGACCGCAACGGTACGGACTGCGACGACAAGACATTCAACGTCGATGATCCCATAACCCGGTGGTACGCCGACAAGGACGGTGACGGCTTCGGCGACCCGGATGTCTCACCGCTGCGGAGTTGCACCAAGCCCGAGGACTCGGGCACAACCCGCTATGTGCAGAACGCCAAGGACTGCAAGGATTCGGACCCCGCAGTCTATCCGCGTGCCGATGTCTCCGAAGCTCGGTGCGACGAAGTGGACGATGACTGCGATGGCACGGTGGACGAAGGCTTCGAGACCAAGGGCGATCCGTGCGACGTCCCCTGTCCGGGCGGGCAGCTCGCTTGCAATGACAACCGCAACGCTCTGTTCTGCAAGAACGCCCCCACCCCGACCCTGTACTACCCAGATGCAGACGGCGACGGCGCGGGTGACGAGCGTGGCACCCCGGCCCAGGTGTGCCCTGACACAACACCGCCCACGGGCTTCGTCCTCAATACGGACGACTGCGATGATCAGGACAAATACAATCGGCACAACAAGGCCGAGGTGTGCGACGACCGGGACAACAACTGCGATAAGCAGCGAGACGAGGAGAACATCTGCGGGGGCAAGGGGTGGAAGGTGGTCAATGATCCCGCCCTCACAGGAAACAGCCGCCAGTGGAAAACCGTGGCGCTCGGCGCTGACGGACGGGTCTGGATGGCGGGTGATGGCGGCAAGCTCGCGATCCGACCCGCCGCAGGCGCGGCTTTCAAGAGCCTGGATGGGAGTTGCGGTAACGTCAACTGGCGTGCCGCGTGGGTGAGCCCCAACAACAATCACGTGTTTTTGGCCGGTAGTGGAGGAAATCTGGCCGAGCACGACGGTGAAAATTGCTCCAACCAGATCACCGTTTCCTCTGGCAATACTCTCGAAGGCCTCACCGGGTTCTCTCCCCTGCTCTATGTCGTGGACGACCGGGGGCGGCTGTACGTGTGGTCACCTGGAGTCTCGCTGGAGGAGCGCTACAACCTGGACCCCCAAACCTACTTCGACATCCACGGATTGGACTCCACGAAACTGCTCACCGTGGGAGACACAGGAGGATCTTCGACACCGTACATCTCCAGCTATCCTGGCACCGGAAGTACCGCGACGTATCACTCGGTGAGTACACCCAACGGGTACAGCGGCGCCTTGCGTGGTGTGTGGATGGCCAGTTCCAACATCGCCTATGCGGTGGGCGATGGGGGCTTGGTGGTGAAGTGGGACGGAGCCACAAACTGGACGCGAGTGAACCCACCAACGGATAACACCACCGCCCCGTTCACCAGCGTGGTGGCACCGGACTCCTTCACTATCTACGTCACTGATGCCAGTACCAACGGAACCATCCGTCGGCTGAGTGCCGCCGGCACGTGGTCCACCGCCTACACCGCGGACAAGCCCCTGCGGGATATCGCAATCTACTCGTCGGGCGACATCTGGGCCGTGGGTGATGACGGTCGCGTGATTCACTTCCCGGAGTAGAGGACCGGGCACTCCACCATGAGGCCTGAGCGGCGAAGCCTCCGCCGCTCAGCGCCACTGTTCCTGGGAGTCGGCCTCCGCGAGGGCCGCTTCCAGGGCCCCGAAGAGGGGGCGCACGGCCCAGTTCCCTTCATATCGCTGGCCGTTGATGAAGAACGTCGGTGTGCCGCTGACTCCACCGCGTGCGCCTCCGAGGCAGTCGGAACGCACGCGCTCCGCCACCGCGCGGCTTCCCGCGTCCCGGTCGAACTGCTCCACGTCCAGCCCCAGCAGCTCCGCGTAGCCGATCAGATCATCGGGCTCGAGTGACTCCTGGTTCTCGTAGAGCAGGCCGTGCATCTCCCAGAAGCGGCCCTGCAGGGCCGCCGCCTCGGCGGCGTAGGCCGCCAGACGCGCGCGCGGATGCAGCTCGGACAGCGGGAAGTTGCGGAAGACGAAGCGCACCTGCCCTCCCAGCCTCTGCCTCACCGCCTGGATGATGGCGTAGGCCTCGCCGCAGTAGGAGCACTCGTAATCCCCGTACTCCACCAGTGTCACGCGTGCTTCAGCCGGGCCCCTCACATGATCGCGCTCGGATACTGGCGGCGTCAGTCTTCCCATCATGGCCAGACCTCCTGCGAGACATCCCACGCCCCTGCGGGCCTGGAACTCGGCGGGAAAGGTGGGCAGATACCCTCCGGATGACGACCCTGTCCTGAAGGCTCGCTTGCTCGTTTGGAGAGGATTCGGGCTGGCCGTTCGGGGCGCCCTGAAAAGCAGGGCCCCGGGTACCTTGGGCGGTACTCGGGGCCTCTTGCTGGGACGGACAGGTTTGAACACGGGGCCGGTTACCCTCACCCCGTCCCTCTCCCAGAGGGAGAGGGTCTGACCTGGTTGACTCCGTTTGATCCGATAGGGGCTTTTGTCCGGCTCAGAACTCGGCCGAGGCCCTCGGATCCACGATGCCGCACTCCTTGATCTTGTAGAGCAGCGCCTTGTAGCTGATTCGCAGCTTGCTCGCCGCCCTCCTCTTGTTCCACGCCGTCCGCTGCAGCATCGCCAGGATGGCTTCGCGCTCCGCCAGCATCGCCGCCCTCTTGCCAATGTCCTTCAGCGACATCTCTCCTTCCGGCACGCTCGGCGGCGGCGGCGGCGGTTGCGGCACGTCGAACGGGTTCGCGTAACGCACCACCGGCGGCACCACCTGGTTCGCTGGCACCTCCGCCGGAGGCACGTTCCCCTTCGACGGCATCTCCAGCACCTGCACCGCCGTGCCACCACCCGCCGCGGGCACCGTCACCGGCGTCCGCACCACCGTCGGCGCCGGAGGCTCCACGTCCCCGTCTCCCGCGTACGACGTCGGCAACGACGGCGCGCTCGCCGGCGCACGGCCTCCCGCGCGCAGCTCGTCCAGCACCAGCGTCGGATCCTTCAGCACGCACAGCCGGCGCACCATGTTCTCCAGCTCGCGCACGTTGCCCGGCCACTCGTACTCCGTGAAGGCCCTCAGCACCTCCGGCGGCAGCTCCGCCACCCCGCTCATGTACTGCCGCCCGTACTTCTTCAGGAAGTGGTCCGTCAGCGGCACCACGTCCTCCGGGCGCTCGCGCAGCGGCGGCAGCCGGATCGCCACCACGTTCAGGCGGTAGAACAGATCCTCGCGGAAGTTGCCCAGCTCGATCTCCCGCTCCAGGTCCCGGTTCGTCGCCACCACCACCCGGCTGTCCACCCGGACGCTCTTCTTGCCTCCCACCCGGAAGAACTCCTCGTCCTGCAGCACTTGCAACAGCTTGGCCTGCAGCCGGATGGCCATCTCGCCGATCTCGTCCAGGAAGATCGTTCCCTGATCCGCCAGCTCGAACTTGCCCGGCTTCTCCGCCGTCGCGCCCGTGAAGGCGCCTCGCTCGTGGCCGAAGAGCTCGCTCTCCAGCAGCTCGCCCGGCAGCGCCGCGCAGTTCACCTTGATGAACGGCCGGTTGCGCCGGTTGCTGCGCGCGTGGACCTCTCGGGCAATCACTTCCTTGCCCGTGCCGGACTCACCCAGCAACAGCACCGGCACGTCCGTGTCCGCGATGCGCTCCACCAGCGCCCGCACCCGGCGCATGGCCGGCGAGTGCGAGATGAGCAACCGCTCCGCACCCGCGTCCACCAGTGCCGCCGACTGGGCCGCCACCGGTGCGCTCGCCGCGGGCTGGCGCGCCGGCATGCGGCTGCCCAGCGCACGCGCCATCGCGTCCTCCAGCTCGTCGTTGCCAAAGGGCTTGGACAGATAATCGCTGGCGCCCAGCTTCATGGCACGCATGGCGTCCTCCGCGCCCGACAGCGCGGAGAGCACGATGACCGGCGCGTTGCCACCGGAAGAACGGTAGCGCCGCAGCACCTCCAGACCGCTCATCTCCGGCATCATCACGTCCAGCAACACCACGTCGAACGAGCCCCCGGCCAGCATCTCCAGGGCTTGAGTCCCATTCGACGCGCAGCGCACCTGGTACCCCGAGCTGCCCAGCAGCTCGGCGAGGAACGTCCGCACCTGCTCCTCGTCGTCCACCACCAGCACCGCGATCCGATCCATCCCCTCGCCTCCCCTCACCATCGCGAATCACCCCAGGGCCTACCCTCGACGGGTCCGCCCCTCATCAAACCGTCAGTCCCACTCCAACGCCCCGCCGCTCCTCGCGTGCCCGGCGCAACGCCTGCAACGCGTGGGTGAGCAACTGGGCCGGAGCCCCAATCGTGTCCGGGTAGCTCACCGCGCCCAGGGCCAGCGATGGGCGCAGCACCTTTCCCTCTACCTGCAGGCGCGCCAGCGAGAAGCGCTCGCTCACGCGGGCCATCACGTCCGGCACGCCCTCCGCCGGAGTCCCCGGCAGCAGCACGGCGAACTCATCCTCGCCCACGCGCGCCACCACGTCCGCCTCGCGCACCGTCTGGCCGAACACCACCGCGCTGTAGACGAGCAGCCGCTCGGCCACGCTCCGTCCCGCCTCCTTGCGCAGGCTCCGGAAGTCCTCGAGCGATCCGGCCACCACGGAGAAGCTGCCCCCGAAGCGCTCGGTGCGCCGCATCTCCAGCGTCATGAGCTCCAGCAGGAAGGTGCGGGTGTACAGCCCGGTGAGCGGATCATGCAGGGCCGCCGAGCCCGCGTCCTCGGGCTGCATCGCCCGCCGCACGGCCTTCTTCAGCCGCAGTTGGGCCCGCAGGCGCAGCACCAGCTCCTCGCCCGAGCCGGTGCGCGGCACCATGTCCACGCACAGGCCCTTCTCCAGGCAGTGGCGGTGGGCCTCGGTGTCCTCCGGATCCACCAGGTACAGCAGGGGAACCGCGCCCCGGCCCATCTGCCGCAGCCGCCGCGCCACCGACACCGCCGCGAAGTCCGGGGGCTGCGCGGCGAGCACCACCGCGTCCGGGCGGATGGCCTCGAACAGTGGCCCCGCCGCGTCGAAGCGCGTCACCGGCACCACCCGGAAGCCCGCTTCCCCCAGCACCAGCCGGGTCCGCTCCAGGTCTCCCGCTCTCGGCTCCACCACCAGCACCGTCAGCGGCTGGTCCGCCCTCTTGTGCTTGCGCCTCAACGCCACTGCCCCTCCCCTCCGGCCAGAACCTTTTTCCACATCGCTTCTCCGCCCCATCCCCAGGTTTACAGCCTCACCCACCCCTACTCCCTTCCATCCCCATGTTTTTCCTGGGGTTGGGAAGGCCATTACCCCTCATGGTCCCCGGAAGGAGCAACGGGCGTGCCATCCATGACCCGCCGGAGGTACGCCTCGACCTCCCCTTCCTCCAGGCGGAGCTTGAACGCCTGGTGGCCGTCGATGATGACCACGGGGATGTCGTACCGGAAGGCAGTGAAAGTGGCGGGGTCGGCACGAATGTCCTCCTCCACCAGATCGAAGGGGATGCGTTCGCGCACCCGCTCGAGCACGTCCTTGGCCTGGTCGCAGAGGCAACAGTTCGGTTTCGAGTAGATTCGGACAATCATTTCGGACGAAGGATGTGCTGCGATGCGCGGTCTGTCAGGTGACTTCTCGACGATGCCGTTGAAGGATCTCGTCGCGTACCTCGGCAGCCGGCGGGTGATGGGGACGCTGAGGGTCACCCGGGCGGGCGTGCGCAAGCTCCTCCTCCTGCGCGACGGGCAGGTGCTGAGCGCCAGCTCCAATCAGCCGCGCGAGTTCCTCGGGCAGTTCCTCATCAACATGGGGCACCTGAACGAGGAGCAGTTCAGCAAGGCCTACGCGACCCAGCGCGAGACGCGGGTGCCGCTGGGAAAGATCCTGGTGATGACGGGGCTGGTGCCCGAGCAGACGGTGCGCGCGGCGCTCAACCTGAAGTTCCGCGAGACGCTGCTGGACATGTTCCCCTGGGAGGACGGCGAGTTCTCCTTCGACGCGGGCCCGGTGGCGGAGATCGACGGCGTGGATGCGCGCGTGGAGTTGGCGGACGTGCACCGCGAGGGCGAGTTCCGCGAGACGGCCTGGCAGGCGATCCGGACGGCCTTCCCCTCGGGGAACCTGTACCTGGCGCTGGACGAGAGCCGGCTGGCGGAGCCGCCCAAGGCGGGCAGTCTGGACGCGAAGCTGGTGAAGCGCATCCGCGAGGGGCTGAGCATCGACGAGATGGCCAAGGTGCTGCACGCCTCGGAGTTCCTGGTGTACCAGCGGCTGTACGCGCTCTACCGGATGGAGGCGGTGAAGGTGCGGAGCGCGCCGCCCGCGGGACGCCCGCGGACGGCCCCCGTCGAGGACGAGGAAGAGGCGCAGGTGGTGGACGCGGACGTGCTCGGCGCCGAGTCCCCCACGAGCGAGGTCATCCAGGCGGCGCAGTCGTTCCTGGCGAACGGCAACTTCCGGGATGGAGAGGCGCTGGCGCGCCGGGCGTACGAGATGTCGGCCACGCCGGAGACGGAGGCGCTGTTGCGCTCGGCGGAGGCCGCGCTACAGGGCGCGTTGCGCCGGGAGATGCTGGACAAGCCGCAGGTGCCCTCGCTGGTGGTGTCGGCGGCGCAGTTGAAGACGCTGCAGCTCAGCTCGCCCGAGCGCTACCTGCTGTCGCGCATCGACGGCAAGCGCGACCTGGGCGCCATCATCAGCGTGTCTCCCATCAAGGAGCTGGAGGCGCTGAAGTACTTCCGGGCCTTCGTGGACGCGGGGCTGGTGAAGCTCTCGCCCCGGTAGCACCACGTCCCCGCCGAGGGCAGGCACCCGGTGTCGCGCGGATGCCCGCCCCTCGTGGATCATGGGCCCTCGTGGGGCTCAGCGTCTCGGAAAGCAGGCCACGGGGAGCGCCCAGGGCTCGGTTCCGTGAACGCCGTCATCCGCCGTGAAGAAGAGCCACTCACGGGTGGCGATGAAGGCGAACGGGGACGACGACGCGGCTCCCGGCGCGATGTCCGCCATCTCCGTTCCCTCCTCGGTGCCATCGGACCACCACGGCTCGACCCCATGGACATCAGTGAAGGCCTGGAAGAAGACACCGCCACGTACCGGGAAGGGCAGGAAGGGATCTCCCGAGATGGAGCTGGCGGGACCCGGCCAGATGTCCTTCACGAGCCGCGTGCCGGCGGGAGATCCATCCGTGACCCAGAGCTCCTTGCCCGTATCGGGCGCGTGCGCATAGAAGAAGACCTTCTCCCCCGCCGCGACCAGACTCCCCACCTCGAACCCGGGGGGAGGCGAGCCCGGATGGGTGTCCGCGAGCAGCAGCGTGCCTTCCGGCGAGCCATCGCTCCGCCAGGGCTCGCGGCCGTGGGTGCCATCGTCGGCGGTCAGGATGACGTTCCCGTCCAGCGCGGTCAGCTCGAGCGGCAACGAGCCCTCCGCTCCAGGGCGGATGTCCTCCACGAGCCGGGTATCGTCGGCGCAGCCCCTCGAGGCCCAGAGCTCGACGCCATGGACCCCGTCATCCGCGGTGAAGAAGAGCGTCCGCCGCGCCACGGTCAGCTCCGCGATACTCGAGCCCTCGGGGCCGGGGCGGATGTCCTCCACGAGCCGGGTGTCGTCCCGGGTGCCATCGGTCTTCCAGAGCTCGCGGCCGTGGACGCCGTCGTCGGCCACGAAGAAGACCCGGCCGTTGTCCATCCGGAGCAGTGAGTCGGGAGAAGAGCTCGCGGGCCCTCGGGCGATGTCCTTCACCAGCCGGGTGTCATCCCTCGTGCCGTCGCTCTTCCACAGCTCGCGGCCGTGGACGCCGTCATCGGCGGCGAAGAGGAGCCGGTGGCCGGCCACCAGGAACGGACCGGGCGAGGAGCTCGCGGCCCCTCGGGCGATGTCCTTCACCATCCGGGTGCCGCCAGCCGTGCCGTCACTGCGCCACAGCTCCTCGCCGTGGACACCATCGTTGGCGGCGAAGTAGAGCGTCCGGCCCACGACGACGGGGCGCGGGGAGGAGGCGAGGAAGGCGTCACCCAGGGGGTTGATGTCCTCGACCAGGACCGTGCCCCCGGGTGTGCCGTCGCTCTTCCACAGCTCCTCGCCGTGGACTCCGTCATCGACGATGAAGAAGAGCTTCCGGCCCACTGCGGTGAGGAACCTGGGAGACTCGGAGAGATCGCCGAGCAGAAGGGTGGTCCTCCATTCGGCCGGCTCGCGGCCCCTCGACACATCCTCCAGTTTCCACAAGGCGTAGGTGCCGACCGAGACGTTGATCGTGCTGATGAAGACCGCCCCATCCACTTCGGCCTGATCGAGCACGTTGGTGTGGCCAGGTGCTGGCGTGAGATCCCCGATCATGACGGGCGGCTGGCAGCGAGCCTCATTGCGCCAGTTCGACTCCGCTCCGAGCTGTTCGGTGATCTCGGATGACGGATCGGCCTCGATCGATTCATCCAGCGGGCCGCAGGCACACCACAACGCGCAGCCACTGGCCAACCAGAGCAAGCCTTTGCGAGACATGGATTTTCCCCCTCCACCGTGTGGACACACGCCACACGGTCTCGCGAATCTGGAGAGTACCCGGCGGATGTCCAGTGCTCCCCGGGAGCACGAAGAGGTCCGCTAGCACACCATGAGGAGCCCCTCCTCGGAGAGGTGCCCCTGATTCCTATCGGGTAGCCATCGCTGCGGAGGGCGAGGCGGGGTCCGGGCGCTCACCTGGCTCCCCGTGGTGGTTCAGGGCCCGGTGGTCGCGGCCTTCATGGCCGGAGCCTGGGAGGCGGGCGAGCCGGCCACCTCATCGGCGGGAGCATCGTCCTCGGAAGACTCCTCCTCGACGGAGTCGTCCTCGTGCGGCGCGGATGGATCTTCCTTCGCGGGCGCCAGGGACCCGGGAGGCAGGCGCGCCAGACCCAGACGCATGGCCTCGCGGCCGAGCCACGTGGCCCGGATGCGCCAGAGGGGCTCGTTGACGATGACCGCCGCCACGGCGACCTTCGGGTTGTCCTTGGGCGCGAAGCCCACGAACCACGAGTAGTCGCGGAAGGGCTTGCGGTCCGCCAGCGTCCCCGTCTTGCCCACCGCGCCCGGCACGCCCATGCCGCGCTCGCGGAAGATGCGGCGCGCGGTGCCCTTGGTCACCGTGGCCTCCATCAGGGTCGTCAGGTCGTGCGCCACTTCGGGCGACAGCACCTGTTCGCCGGACTGGGGCTGGGGCGGAGCGTTCGGGTCGGGCTCGAAGAGCACGGGATCCTTCCAGACACCCTTGTTGGCCGCCACGGCCGCCAGCAGCGCGCCGTGCAGCGGCGAGAGGTACACGTCCCCGAAGCCCGCGCCCGTCTGCGCGAAGCGGAACTCGTCACTGTCCGGCACTGAGGCGAGCGACACGTCCGTGGGCACCGGGAAGGAGATCTCCCGGTTGAAGCGGAAGCGGGCCGCGGCGTGCTTGAGCGCCCCGGGCGACAGGTAGCGCTGCGTCAGCTTGGCGAAGACGACGTTGGCGCTCTTGCCCATGGCCTCGGCCAGCGAGTGGCACTGGCCATCCCGCTCGCTGTCCGTCAGCAGCTTCTCGGAGAGGCGCCGCTTGCCGCCGTGGAAGCACGTCTCGTCCATGGGCGTCACGCCGGCCTCCAGCAGCGCGCTGCCGGTGACGATCTTGAAGACGCTCGCGGCGGGGAACACCGCGCGCGTGGCCAGTCCGCGCAGCCCCGGCTGCGCCTGCGAGTGCTCGGACATGGCCAGCACCCGGCCCGTGGACGGCTCCAGCACCACCACCGCGCCGTAGGGCACCTGGTACTGCTCGAGGAGCCCCTTGAGCTGCGACTGGAGGGTCGGATCGATGGTCAGCGGCACGTTGCCGTTGGGCCCCGGCACCACCAGCCGCCCCTGCGCATCCCGCTTCGCGCGGGCGAGCACGTCCTGCTTGGGAGCCAACGAGCGCAGGCGGGCGATGGGCGGGTCCGCCTCGCGCGAGGGCACGGGCACGGGAGGAACGAGCCCCGGCAGCACCCCGCCGTCCGTGACCTCGGCCACCGCCGTCCCACCGTCGGAGCCGTCCGTGACCTCGGCCACCGCCGCCGTTCCGCCATCCGAGAAGGCGACCTCGATGGCCGGAGGGGTCTCCCCCGCGCTCCCCTCGTCCGCACCGACGAGCAGGATGAACAAGGGCAGGAGCAGCGTGGCGGGGAGGGCACGGGAAAGGGTCATGCGGGACCGTCGCGCGAGGGGTGGGGGGGCCGGAATGGTACCTGTCCCGGGCGTTCCGTCCATTCCATCGTGAAGGTCGCCTGGAGAGCGAGAATCCTGGCGAGCGTCCGCCGGGCCCGGTAGGGTCCACCCGCCTTGAACGGATTGAATGAGACCGCAGTGATCTGGAGCGCCGAGTGCCGCCGCACCGTGCGCAGCGCTCGGGTGGTGGCGCTGCTGGCGCTCTACAGCATGTTCTCCTTGTTGGTGCTGCTCGTGGTGGGAGGCATCACCAAGGCCCTGCGCGAGCAGCTGGACACCCAGGTGGCCCAGGCCGGCGCGGATGCCGCCGCGGCCTCGCAGGTGGCCGACCAGTTCCGCCAGGGATTCCTCGGGTTCCTGCTGGGGGGCGATCAGGCGATGATGGAGGCCCTGGCGCAGGTGCCCCTGGTCGTGCTGGTGGTCTTCAAGGTCACCCTCTTCTTCCTGCCCGTCTACATCGCCATCATGGGCTTCGATCAGGTGAGCGGCGAGGTGGGCCCGCGCTCCATCCGCTACCTCACCGTGCGCTCGCGGCGCTCGTCGCTGCTGCTGGGCAAGTTCCTGTCCCAGGCCACGGTGCTGCTGGGGCTGGTGCTCGTCATCGACCTGGCCATCTTCATCTACGCCGCGTTCACCACGCCGGAATTCACCCCCGGCTCCTTCGCCATCAACCTGCTGAAGTTCTGGCTGGCCGCGGTGGTGTTCTCGCTGGCGTACCTGGCGCTCACCACCTTCTGCTCCAGCGTCTTCCGCGCCCCCGCGCTGAGCCTCATCTTCAACATCTTCATGCTCTTCGGCTTCTGGCTGGTGAACCTGATGGGAAGCTTCGCCACGGAGAAGAGCCCGCTGTCGTACGTGCGCTACCTGACGCCCTCGCACTACGCCAACAACCTGCTGCACCCCCGGCTCGCCGAGTTCGCGGTGAGCGGTGCGGCGTATGCCGCCTTCGCGCTGCTGTTCCTCGGCGGCGCCCTCTTCGTTCTGCGCGCGAGGGACCTGTGAGCGAGCTGGCCATCGATCTCGTCAACGTCACCAAGCGCTTCGGCCCGAAGATGGCGGTGGATGGTGTGAGCTTCACCGTCCAGCGCGGCCAGGTGTACGGGCTCATCGGCCCCAACGGCGCCGGGAAGACGACCACCTTCTCCATGATGTGTGGCTACCTCTACCCCACCGGCGGCACCGTGCGGGTGATGGGAGTGGACCCCTCGAAGGATGGAGCCCTCAAGGGAGCGCTGGGCGCGCTGCCCCAGGACGCGGTGCTCCCGGGTGGCTGGAAGGTGGGCGCCCTCCTCACGTACTGGGCGCGGCTGAGCGGCCTGGACAAGCCGGAGACCGAGGCACGCGAGGCGCTCGACAAGGTGGGCCTCCTGGAGGCCTGGAACGTGGAGACGCAGGCGCTGTCCCACGGCATGGCCAAGCGCGTGGCCATGGGACAGGCGCTCATGGGCAAGCCACCGCTGGTGCTGCTCGACGAGCCCACCGCGGGGTTGGATCCACGCATCGCCGCCCAGGTGCGCCAGGTCATCCGCGACATGCGGGGCCAGCAGCAGACGGTGGTGGTGTCCAGCCACAACCTCCAGGAGTTGGAGGAGCTGTGCGACGCGGCGGCCATCCTCGATCGGGGCAAGCTGGCCCAGGCCGGCACCATGGCCGAGCTCACCAGCCAGACGGCCGAGTTCCGCGTCCAGGTGGCCCGCGGCACCGTCATCGTCCCGGAGCTCGAGTCGCTCCCCGGCGTCACCTCCGCGCGCATGGAGGGCGAGACGGTCCTCCACGTCCGCTTCGATGGCCAGAGCCACAAGCCCGAGGAGGTCATCAGCCGCGTGGTGGGCCACCTGCTGCAGACGGGCGTGCTGATCCTCGGCGTCTCGCGAGGCCGCCGGCTGGAGGAGCGGGTGCTGCAGCTCCTCTGAGGAGCAGCCATCCGTCCCAGGAAGGAAATCCCCCGGAAATTCCGGGTGAAACTCCGGAATGGCTCGGGTCACCACAGGGGCGATGGCGGAACGACCCCTCACGCGTCCTCGAAGCATCCACGCCCACGCCCGGCCGCATGGCTTCGGTGTAGGCGTGAGCGGACGCCGGGACGGGGGAATTCCAGCCGAAAACCGTTGTGTTTCCGGGGCCCTGGGTGGATTCATCGCCCGGGTCGGGCACGCCTGGGTCGCCTTGCGTGCTCCGAACGGGCTCTGTTATCTACCCGCGCCCTGCTGACTTGAGCAAAGCCCGGGACCGCAGTCGGAACTGACGACGTACCCTAGGAGCAGAACAGACTCATGAAACCCAATGTGATCGTGGCCCTGCTGGTGGGCCTGGTGCTGGGATTCGTTGGTGGCCGTGCTGTCACCGGCCCCTCGAAGGACTCCGCCGCTGGCAACAAGCCCACTGCCGCCGCCGCGGCCAACCCGTCCCGGCCGAACGCGCGCCCGGTGGACCCCACCGTCTTCAAGGTGCCCATCGATGGCTCTCCGGTCATCGGCAGCGCGGACGCGCTCGTCACGCTGGTCGAGTTCTCCGACTACCAGTGCCCGTTCTGCGCGCGCGCCAACGCGACCGTGGAGCAGCTCCGCAAGCAGTACGGCAACAAGCTGCGCGTCGTCATGAAGGAGAACCCGCTCTCCTTCCACCCGCGCGCCAAGCCCGCCGCCCTGGCCGCCCTGGCCGCCGGTGAGCAGGGCAAGTACTGGGAGTACCACGACAAGCTCTTCTCCAACGCCAAGGCCCTCGAGGACGCGGACCTGGAGAAGTACGCCACCGAGATCGGGCTGGACCTGAACCGCTGGAAGGCGGACCTCACCAACCCCAAGCTGTCGGCCCTCATCGATCGTGACCAGGCCCTGGCCGGCAAGCTCGGCGCCAACGGCACCCCGGCCTTCTTCATCAACGGCCGCTTCCTCTCCGGCGCCCAGCCGATCGACAACTTCAAGGCCATCATCGACGAGGAGCTCGGCAAGGCCGAGGCCATGACCCGCTCCGGTACTCCCGCGAGCCAGGTGTACGCCGCCATCCTCGCCAAGGGCGTGGAGTCCGCTCCCAAGGCCGCCCCCCAGCAGCAGGAGGCCCCGGCCACCGCCTACCGCAAGGTGGACGTGCCCGCCGACTCCCCCTCCTTCGGCCCGAAGAACGCCAAGGTGACCATCGTCGAGTGGTCCGACTTCCAGTGCCCCTTCTGCAGCCGCGTCACCCCGACGCTCAAGCAGATCAAGGAGGCCTACCCCAACGACGTGCGCGTGGTGTTCCGTCACCAGCCGCTGTCCTTCCACCCGAACGCCAAGCCCGCCGCCGAGGCCTCCATGGCCGCTCATGAGCAGGGCAAGTTCTGGGAGATGCACGACAAGCTCTTCTCCAACCAGGGCGCGCTGGACCGCGCCACCTTCGAGCGCTACGCCGAGGAGCTCAAGCTGAACATGGGCCAGTTCAAGGCCGCGCTGGACTCCGGCAAGTACCGCGCGAAGGTCGAGGCCGATGCCTCCGCCGGCGCCGCCGTGGGCGCCAATGGCACCCCGACCTTCTTCGTCAACGGCCGTGAGTTCGTGGGCGCCCAGCCCTTCGAGGCCTTCAAGCGCGTCATCGACGAGGAGCTCGCCCGCGCCAACAAGCTGGTGGCCGCCGGCACCAAGCCGGAGGAGCTGTACGGCAAGCTGATCGAGGAGGGCCTGAAGTCCAATGGCTCCGCCCCGCAGGCCCAGGCTCCGGCCGAGGCCCCCGTGCAGAACATCGAGGTCGGCAACGCTCCGGCGATCGGCCCGAAGAACGCCCCCGTCACCATCGTGGCCTACTCCGACTTCGAGTGCCCGTTCTGCAGCCGCGCCGTTCCGACGCTCAAGCAGATCGAGACCGACTACCACGGCAAGGTGCGCATCGCCTTCAAGAACTCGCCGCTGCCGTTCCACGCGAACGCCAAGCCGGCCGCCGCCGCCGCGCTGGCCGCCGGTGAGCAGGGCAAGTTCTGGGAGTACCACGACAAGCTGTTCGCCAATCAGCGCGCCCTGGATCGCGTCTCGCTGGAGCGCTACGCCGAGGAGCTCAAGCTGAACATGCCCAAGTTCAAGGCCGCGCTGGACAGCAACAAGTTCGAGGCGCAGATCGCCGCGGAGATGGCCGAGGCCAGCCGCGTGGGCGTCAACGGTACCCCGACCTTCTTCATCAACGGCCGCTCGCTGGTGGGCGCGCAGCCCGTCGATGCCTTCAAGCGCGTCATCGACGAGGAGCTGAAGAAGAAGGGCGTTCCGATGGCGGCGGACCAGAAGTAATCCGCGCCGCCTCTCGCGAGGCTCCTGAATGAAAAAGGCCGTCGGACCGAAGCGGGTCCGGCGGCCTTTCTCTTTTTCAACTCCCTCTCCCCCTGGGAGAGGGTCAGGACACGGCGATGGCGTCGATCTCCACCTTGGAGCCGCGGGGCAGCGCGGACACCTGCACGGTGACGCGCGCGGGAGGCTGGCCGGGGAAGTAACGGCCGTAGACCTCGTTCACCTTGGCGAAGTCGCCCAGGTCGACGAGGAAGATGGTGCAGCGCACCACGTGGGAGAAGTCCAGGCCCGAGGCCTTCAGCACGGCCCCCAGGTTCTTCATCACCTGATCCGCCTGGACGACGACGTCACCCTGGACGAGCTCCATCGTCTTCGGATCCAGGGGAATCTGCCCCGACAGGAAGGTCATCTTCCCGGCGTCCACCTGCACGGCCTGCGAATAGGGGCCGATCGCCTTGGGCGCGTCGTCGGAGTGAACGATCTTGCGAGCCATGAATACACCTCGGGGTGAGGCGGCCAGCGGCGGCCGCGAGTCCGCGGCGGCTCTACCACCGGAGGCGGCGACCGGCCAACCCTCTCGGACGGGACCTGTTCACCGCACTCAGTGCGAGTGCGTGTCGCCCTCTTCCTCCACGCGGGCCTCCTCGCGACGCAGGGGCACTTCCTCCGTCCACGTGCGTCGCTCCACGGCCTTCTTCAGGTGGACCTCCTCGTAGACCACGGGGCGCTTCACCACCTCCACGTCCTCGCGCCACAGCGGGATGACCTGTTCGAGCTCCTCGAACATGCCCGAGGTTCGCGCGGAGGCGTCGGAGGCGCCCGGCTGGACGGGGATGCGCTCCACCAGGAGCTCCTCGCGCCGTACCTCCACGGTGAGCTGCTTCAGCTCGGTGCGAACCACCTTGCGCACGCGCACCGCGCCCACGTCACGTGTGCGGACTCGCGCCAGGGCTTCCTCTCGCGCCAGGGGCACCCGCACGTCCCCCGACTCCTCGTGCGTGCCCGCGCTGGCGAGGGGCGTCTCGCGCACCGCGGGCTCCTCTACCTCGGAGCGCACCGCGCGCGGCGCGGCTCCGGTGAGCAGCCGCACCTCCCCGTCCACCACCGTCCCCACGTCACTGCGGGAGATGGTGAAGCGCTGGGGCCAGAAGAAGCCGCGCTCCACCACCAGGGCTCCACCCTCGAGCCCCACCAGCGTCCCCAGGCGCTTGCCGTCCGCCGCACGCACCTCGAGGCCCTTCCTCAGCTCCTGCGTCGAGTCTGCCGCCATGCCCGTCGCTCCCTGGTTGCCCGTCGTGTCGTGCCTCGCCCGCGCGTCCCGCCGTCAGTGCAGCTCCTGGTCCCGGTGCCCCGCGTCCTCGTATCGCCGGGCCTCCGGCGTGCCCCTCCGGCCCAGGAGCACCTCGCGCCACGGCACACGGGACTTCCGTGTCCCGATGCGCTCCCCTCCAGCCCCGGAGCGCAACCGGGGTGCCACCACTCGCCCGGCGAGCAGGGCACGCCCCAGCGCGGCGCCCGTCACCGCGCCCACCATCGCCGCGAGCCCGCTCCACACGGGTTGGGGAAGGACACCCACGCTTCCCGGCCCCGCCACCGCCGCCAGCAGCAGCGCTCCCGCGCAGGCCAGCAGCCCGTGCAGGTACGCACCTCGGATGCCCTGCTCTCCCGAAGCGGACGCCCCGGTCCATGACGCCACCCCCGCTGCCAGCAGCGGCGCCACCACCCACCACAGCCGGAGCCCGATTCCGGGCCCGTCCCCTCGTATGAAGTCCCGAGGCTCATCCACGAAGCGCAGGAGCACCAGCCACGCCGCCGCCCCCAACAGTGCCCCCGTGGCCACCGCGCCCCAGCGCACACCCGGCAGGGGCTGGAACGTCCTTGGATCCGTCTCGTCCATGGTGCCTCTCCTCACTCGGGAGTCGCGAGCGCCCCGACAGGCGCTCCGCCTGGCATCATGTGCAGCTTCCCCGCTCGCCGCAGCGCACCGTCAGCGGCCCCTTCCCACGAGGACGAGCGGGCGGGCCTGCGCCAGGGACATCGGGAATGCGGGAATGAACTCGAGGGGTCCCATACCCTCACCCCGACCCTCTCCCAGAGGGAGAGGGAGGAGGTGGGGAGGCGGGACCTAGATGCGCTCGACGGAGTAGACGCCCGGGAGACGCTCGATGGTGCGCATCAGGTCCGTGAGCTGCTTCAGGTCCGAGATGGTCACCTCGAAGGTGTTCACCGCCCGGTCATCCCCCGTCGCCCGGCAGTTGGCCTGGGAGATGTTCACGCCCTTCTTCGAGAAGGTGTTCGAGATGTCCGCCAGCAGGCCCGTCCGATCCGCCGTGAGCACTCGCAGGGTCACCGGGCGCTTGAAGTCGCCACGCACGTCCCACGACACGTCCACGCGGCGCTCCGGATCCGTCGCCAACGCCTTGTCGCAGCCCACCGTGTGCACCGTCACGCCCCGGCCTCGCGTGATGAAGCCCGCGATCGGATCTCCCGGCACCGGGTTGCAGCACCGCCCGAAGCGCACCAGCACGTCGTCCACGCCGCCGATCTGCACCCCGCTGCTGTTCTGCTTGCCCACCAGCTTCTTGGCGAAGTCGGTGACCCTCGACAGGCCCGGCAACATGCTGCTGCTGGAGGCCGCGGCAGAGGACTCCACCGACGTCCCCTTCCCCTCCCCCGAGTTGGCCGCCAGCCTCTCCGGCGGCACCACGCGGGAGATCACCTGGTTGGGCACCACCTTGCCGTAGCCCACGGCCACCAGCAGGTCGTCCTCCACCCGGTAACCCAGCTCCTCGCAGACCTTCTTCAGCTCGCCGTTCTTCAGCAGCCGGTTGAAGTTGAGCTGGAAGCGCTTGAGCTCCCGCTCCAGCAGCTCGCGGCCCAGCTGAAGGCTCTTCTCGCGCTGCTGCTGCTTGATGAAGGCGCGGATGCGCTGCTGCGCGCGGCTCGTCTTGACGAAGGTGAGCCAGTCCTTGGACGGGTGCGCCTGCGGGCTGGTGAGCACCTCCACCGTGTCCCCGTTCTTCAGCTTGTAGCGCAGTGGGACGATCTTCCCGTTCACCTTCGCGCCCACGCACCGGCCACCCACGTCCGAGTGGATGGCATAGGCGAAGTCCACCGGCGTGGCGCCTCGCGGCAGGCTCTTCACGTCACCCCGAGGCGTGAAGACGAAGACCTCGTCGGTGAAGAGGTCCACCTTCACCGTCTCCAGGAACTCCTTGGGATCCTTGAGGTCCTGCTGCCACTCCATCAGCTGGCGCAGCCAGGCGAACTTCTCGTCGTCCTTGCTGACGGAGACCGCCTTGCCCTCCTTGTACGCCCAGTGCGCCGCGATGCCTTCCTCGGCCACCTTGTGCATGTCCGGGGTGCGGATCTGCACCTCGATGCGCTCGCCCAACGGCCCCACCACCGTCGTGTGCAACGACTGGTACATGTTGGGCTTGGGGATGGCGATGAAGTCCTTGAAGCGGCCCGGCACCGGCTTCCACAGCTGGTGCACCAGGCCCAGCGCCTCGTAGCAGCTGGGCACCGAGGGCATGATGATGCGGAAGGCGATGATGTCGTGGATCTGCTCGAACTCGATCCCCTGCGACTTCATCTTCTTGTAGATGCTGTAGACGTGCTTGAAGCGGCCGCTCACGTCGCCCGACAGGCCCCGCTCCTCCAGCTTCGTGCGGATGAGCGTGCTGACGTCCTCGATGTACTTCTCCCGCTCCTTCTTGCGCTTGTTGAGCTTGTCCTGCAGCGCCACGAAGTCCTGGGGCTTCACGTAGCGGAAGGACAGATCCTCCAGCTCGGTCTTGATCCAGCTGATGCCCAGGCGGTTGGCCAGCGGGGCGTAGATGTCCAGCGTCTCCTGGGCGATCCGCCGCTGCTTCTCCTCGGACATGTGGTCCAACGTCCGCATGTTGTGCGTGCGGTCCGCCAGCTTCACCAGGATGACGCGGATGTCCTGCGCCATCGCGATGATCATCTTGCGGAAGTTCTCCGCCTGCTTCTCCTCCTGCGAGAGCGTGGCCGAGGCGGAGAACTTGGAGAGCTTGGTCACCCCGTCGACCAGCTGGGCGACCTCGGGGCCGAACAGCTCGGTGAGCTCCTCGGCGGTGGCGAGCGTGTCCTCGATGGTGTCGTGGAGCAGGCCGGTGACGATGGAGGCCTCGTCCAGCTTGAGCTCGGCCAGAAGTCCGGCGACCTCGAGCGGGTGGATGAGGTAGGGCTCACCAGACTTGCGTAGTTGGCCCTGATGCACCTTGGCCGAATAGACGTACGCCTTCTTGATGATGTCCAGATCGGGGTCCGGGTGATAGGACGCAACCCGTTGGAGGATGTCGTTGAGGCGGATCATCGAAGCGTCAGCAATGGTAACTGCCGCCCCCAGGGGGGGCAACGTCACGTCCTTGGGATTTACGAGGGATTCGCTTTCGTTGACCCCGTGTTCCGCCCACTTCTAGAGTCGATCCGCTCATGTCACAGCTCCTGCTGTCCGCTCTCGCCGTCGTCTGCCCGAACTGTGACGGGTACAATCCCCCTCGTGCCGAGGCCTGCGCGAGCTGCGGCACCCCCCTCATCGAGACGCCGGCCCCGGTGAATGCTTCACCCGCCCGGGTAGCGCCCGCTCCCTCTCCGGCCAGGCCCGTCCCGGGTGTCCCCCGGCCCCCGCCCGGTACCGCCCGTCCGCCCGAGGCCCCGCCCGGTCTCCGTCCGGCCTCGCGCACCCCGGCCCCCGTCGCGGTGGCGGGAGGTATCCCACTCGCGGCCCGGCCCGTGTCCGCCCCGCGCCCCGTAGCGGCTCCCCTGCCCATGACGCGCCCCGTCGGCCCCGCCGCGCCGCCCGTCCCGGCGCCCAGGCCCGGCGCCGCGCCCGCCCCGGGTGCTCGTCCCGCCCCGGTCGCTTCCCGCTTCGGGCTGGCGGTCATCGCCGGCTCCACGCGGGGCCAGCGCTTCAAGCTGCCCATCACCGGTTGCACCGTGGGCCGCACCCGGGGCGCCATCCTCTTCGCCGATGATGCCTTCGTCTCCGCCCAGCACGCCTCGTTCCTCATCAAGGACAACGTGCTGCATGTGCGCGATGAGTCCAGCGCCTCGGGGGTGTACGTCACCATCCCAGGTGTGGAGACGCTCCTCCCCTTGTCGTTCTTCAGCATCGGCCAGCGCCTCTTCCGCTTCCTCGGCAAGCTCGAGGCCCCGCCGCCGCTCGCCGGCCGCCCCACCGTCTACGGCGCCCCGGTGCCCCCCGGCCAGGGAGTGTTCGGCGTGGAGGAGGTGCTGGTGGGAGGCCGCAGCGGCCGGACGGTGGTGACCTCGGCTCCGCTGCTGACGCTTGGACAGGCCAACTGCGACTTCAGCTACGGCCAGGAGGAGGGGCTGGCCAGCCGCCACTGCGAGCTGAGCTTCAGCCTCGCCGGTGCCCAGCTGAGGGATCTCTCCGGAGGCCTGGGTACCTATGTGCGCATCCCCTCGGGGGTGGAGCGGCCGCTGCGCCCGGGAGACCGGGTGCGCATGGGCCAGCACATCGTCCAGGTGGAGCTGATGGGCTGAACCCCCCGCCTCCGGCTAACGGCCGGCGGCGGAGGACAGGTCCGGCATCCGCTTGAGGATGGTGGCGCGGGCCTTGGAGTCCGGCAGGTCGCGCAGGTGGCGCCTCCACCAGCCGCGCGCCTCGTCGGTGATTTCACGCGCCCAGTACACCTCGCCGAGCATCAGCGACAGCTCGGGCGACGGGTTGAGGACGAAGGCGTTGCGGAACTCGGTGGCGGCCAGATCCAGGTTCTTGTTCTTGTAGGCGTCGTACCCCGCCTGCTGCCGCCGCTGCGCCTCCCCGAGGTTGCGCGGATCCTTGGGGATCTGCTGCTCGTACAGGGGCATGGAGGGATCGGGCACGAAGGCGCCCCCCTCGCGGCCGGGGATGGGCGCGTTCACCGGGGGAACGAAGGGCTCCTTCGTCGCCTGGTTGCGCCAGCTCGTGTAGAACCAGTAGCCGGCCAGGCCGAGCGTCCCCAGCGCCAGCGTGAGCACGAAGGCCTTGAGGAAACCGAACCCGCCCCCGGGGTCGGGAATGGTGGCCACGATGGCCTCGGTCTTGTCGTTGGCCAGGGCATGGTTGACGGTGGCCGCCGGGGCCCGCTCGACGGGTGGGAGTCTCTCGGTGGCCGAGCGCTCGGTGGGGAGCTTCTCGGTGGCCAAGCGCACGGGCGCGTGCGCCAGGGCCGGCGGCGGGCGCTCCCGCTCCCGCTCCGGCGCGGGCCGGCTCGGGGGAGCGAGCTGCGTGCGCTCCTGGGACATGCGGGCCATGGCGGCACCGGGCTGCATGCGCTCGGGCATGGCGCGCACGGTGGCGTCGGACTCGTTTTTCCCCCACGGATCGGTGATCTCCGTGCTCACCCCGCTGGGAGGAGGCGTAGCCCGGCGAGGCAGCGGGGCGAACACCCCCGCCGAGGCCGCCGCCGTGCGCCGGCCGGTGGCCGCCACGTTGGAGCGGCGCTCTCGCGGCTCTCGCTCCCGCTCCTTCTCCACCGCGAGCAGCTCGGCCTTGAAGGCCTCCGCGTCCTGCGGCCGGTCATCCGGGCTCTTGGAGAGGGCCCGCATGATGAGCCGCTCCATGGCCTGGGAGACGCGGATCTCCGGGCGCTTGCGCGACGGAGGGACGGGCTCCTCGGTGAGGTGCTTGGTGGCGTAACCCACCGCGGAGTCGGACTCGAAGGGGAGCCGGCCAGAGATGAGCTGGTAGAGGATGACGCCCACGGCGTACAGGTCCGAGCGGTGATCCAACGTGGCGCCGCGGGCCTGCTCGGGAGACATGTACTCGGGGGTGCCGCAGACGAAGCCGGTGCGGGTGAGCGTCGGGCCGTCCTCGCCGTCCTGGATCTTCGCGATGCCGAAGTCGAGCACCTTCACGAAGTCCGGCTCGTTGCGGCGCTGCTCCACCATGATGTTCTCGGGCTTGAGATCCCGGTGGATGACGCCGGCGGCGTGCGCGTCGTAGAGGGCGGAGAGTACCTGGCTGACGATGCGGATGACGCGCGGCTCGGGCAGCGGGCCGTCCTTGCTCAGGACGGTGTGCAGGTCCTGCCCCGGCACGAACTCCATGGCGATGAAGAGGGCGCCGTCCTCTGTCACGCCGAAGTCGAGGATGCTGATGGAGTTGGGGTGGTTGAGGCGGCTGGCGGCCTTGGCCTCGCGCTTGAAGCGGGCCACGGTCCGGTCATCCCCCAGCAGGGTGTGACGCAGCACCTTGAGCACCACCAGCTTGTCCAGGGCGACCTGACGGGCACGGTACACCTTGCCCATCCCACCCTCACCGATGAGGGCCTCGACCTGGTACTTCTGGGCGATGGTGCGTCCGATGTACTCGTCCGCCTCCCCGCGGGCGAGCGTGGCGCCGCAGGCGGGGCAATATTTGGAAACATCACCGGCGTCAGCGCGGCAGCTCGGACAATGCAAGGGACTTCCCGGAATGCAGGGGTCTGGGGGGTGTTGGTCCCCGAACTTCCCACGAGCGTCGGGTCGCCCGCAAGGTGGACGGGCATTGCTTTGTGCCCGCGCAACCCTCCACGGGGCTTGATATGTAAGCCCGCCCGCCATGGTCTACTGCCCCCGCTGCGACGCAGAGAACCCCGACTCCGCCTCCACCTGTCATGCCTGTGGCTCGCCCGTACGCGCGGGCGGCACCATGGTGATGGCGGCGCCGAAAGTGACGGCCCGGCCCCAGGTGGCCCTGCGCGTGGTCCGGGCCGACGGAGGCCCCGAGTCCGTGGTGCGGATGACCCGGGACACCCTCACCTGCGGCCCCCAGGGGGACCTGGTCCTCTCGGACGACCCCTTCATCATGCCCGTCCAGGCCCGCTTCTTCTTCTCGGGCGCCCGGCTGGTGGTGGAGGACGTGGGCGGGGCCAACGGCGTCTTCGTGCGCCTGCGTCAGGACAAGGAGCTGCCGGTGGGTGGGGAGCTGCGCCTGGGCCGGCAGCGGCTGGTGCTCGAGCCCATTCCCGCCGCGGCGGTGGGTCCGGGTGGCGCCCACATCTGGGGCTCTCCCGACCCGGGCTATCGGCTGAGGCTGGTGCAGATCCTGGAGGGAGGGGTGCGCGGGGCGGCCTTCCCGCTCAAGGAGGGGGACAACCACCTGGGGCGCGAGCAGGGGGACATCGCGTTCCCGACGGACGGCTTCGTGTCGGGGCGTCACGCGCTGCTGCATGTGAAACAGGACCGGCTGCGGGTGCGGGACGTGGGTTCGTCCAACGGCACCTTCATCCGGCTGACCGGCCCCGTGTTCGTGGAGAACGGGGACCACTTCCTCATCGGCCGCCAGCTGCTCCGGGTGGAGATCCAACTGGCGGCCTGAGAGAGGCAGGAGGTCTCACGCGGGCCCGTGCGCGAGGTCCTCCTGCCCTGCTCCCACGGCATCAGCCGTAGGACTTCTCCTTCTTCTCCTGCTCCTCCTTGCAGCGGATGCACAGCGTGGTGACAGGCCGCGCCTCCAGCCGCTTGGGGGAGATCTCCTCCTCGCACCGCTCGCAGATACCGAAGGTGCCGTCCTCGATGCGGGCCAGGGCCCGATCGATCTTCTGCATCAGGAACTTCTCCCGGTCGCGCAGGCGGAACGCCATGGACTGGGCATACTCGGAAGAGGCCTGGTCGATCTCGTCGGGGAGATCATCGGTGTCGAAGCTTGCTTCTTCCACCAGGGTCTTCTTGGCGCTCTCCAGCAGGCTCGTCTTGCTGTCCTCGAGCATCTTCTTGTAACGCTTGAGATCTTTCTGGTTCACAGCCTTAGGCTCCCGTCTGCGGGGAAATGGGCCCGGTACTCCGGAAAAAAAGGCCGGAAAGCTTTATTCACGTGCGGTCTGATGTCAAGGAGACCTGACCTACCTATAACAGGGGGCGAAGTCGTACCCATGAGCGAAGCCTCGAAATTCGATCGGGAGTTCCTACGAGCCGCCCTCTCGCTTGCTGGAAAGGGGGACGTGGACCACTTCCTCTACATCAGCGATACGCTCATTCCCCCGGAGGACCTGCGGCGGCAGCAGGCGAAGCGCAAGCTCGTCTACGCGGTGACCTCGGACAACATCGCTCAGGATCTGCTTTCCAAGAAGCAGAAGGCGTTGGTGATTCCGGCCTACGACTACTCGCGCACCGAGCGGGTGAAGGTGGCGCTCGTGTCGGCCCTGTCACAGGGGGCGTTCAAGGAGGGGGACCTGGTGCTGGCGATGACGGGGAAGCTCGGGAAGGCCCCGGACACGCTGATGCAGATGCGCATCGGTGGCTCCCTGGACGACCGGCTGACCATCGAGGGCGTGAAGCTGGGGGACGAGTTCAACTCGCAGGTGGTGGACGCGCTCATCCAGCTGGCGCTGCAGGTCGGCCAGGAGGGCTTCGAGGGCCACCCCATCGGGACGATCATCACGATTGGCGATCACACGAGCGTGATGGAGAAGAGCCGGCAGATGACGATCAACCCGTTCCAGGGTCTGTCGGAGGCCGAGCGCAACGTGCTGGATCCGAAGATCCGCGAGGCGATCAAGAACTTCTCGGTGCTGGACGGGGCATTCGTCATCCGGGAGGACGGGGTGGTGCTGGCGGCGGGCCGCTACCTGTCAGCGTCGGATGACGCGGTGAAGATCCCGCTGGGACTCGGAGCGAGGCACGCGGCGGCGGCGAGCATCACGTCGATGACGAAGAGCATCGCGCTGGTGGTGAGCCAGACGTCGGGAGCGGTACGACTCTTCAAGGGAGGCAACATCGTGCTGGAGCTGCACCAGACCGCGCGCCGCACGTAGCCCATCACCCCTCTCCCCCTGGGAGAGGGACGGGGTGAGGGTATGCGCCCCCCGGGTTCCCCCTACCCACGCTCCTCGCGGTAGATCTCCGCGAGCGCATGGGCACGTTCGATCTCATCGCGCGCGGCGTCCAGGGCGAGCACCTTGTCGAAGCGCTCCACCTGCTCTTGCAGGGCTCCGGTCACCAGCCCGCCCACCGCGAGCCGGGCGGAGGCGCTCTCGCGCTCGGCGCGAAGCTCGGCCACCCGGTTGCCAATGTCCGCGGCGGCCTCCAGCAGCAGCTTGCTGTCCTGCTCGGCGCGCTGGAGCGAGTCCTGCGTGGTCCGCAGCAGCGCCTGGGTCTGGGCCCGGTCGCGTTCGAGCGTAGCGGCGACCTTGGCGTCCCCCTTCTCGTCCGCGACGCCCCGCCGCTTGGAGAGCTCCTCCAGGCGTTTGGCGTACCGATCCTCGGAGCGGACCAGGTCGCCCTTGAGCGCCAGCAGGGTGGCGGCGGACTTGCGGACCTCGGCCGCCTGGCGCTCCAGGTCCTCGATGAGCTGATCAAAAGCCGCGAGCGGATCCGTGGGCTTCTCGGGCTTGGGCGGCTTCTTCTTCTTGCGCAACCAGTCGAAGAGCATGGGCGGGGGCCAGACTACTCGAACGGGCGGCAGAGCAGGCGCACGCGCTCGAGGCGCTCGTGCACCTGTGAACCTCCCGTGGCGAGCGCGGCGAGGTAGCGCGTGGGGTTGAGCTGGTACACCCCGAGCAGGTGCTGCAACAGGGAGAGGCTCTCGGTGGCGCGGCGCTCGGCGGGGGCGAGCGCGGCGGCCTCCACGAGGGCATCGAGGATGTCGGCCACGCGGGCGATGACCTCGGGGCCGGAGCGCTCGCCCGCCAGCTTCTGGGCGGAGACCCGCGAGGGCTCCGGGAAGAGGGCATCGAAGGAGGCCTCCGAGGCCACGGGCGAGGAGGACATGGTGCGCCCCGCGGCGAGCGCCTCGAGGGCGTCCAGGTGGGGCATGAGCGCCTCGACGCGCTCCGGGGTGACGGGCACGTCGCGCGGAAGGAGGGTGCGCCAGGGGCTGTCGAACTCGGTGCGCGCCCACTGGATCTCCTGGTCGGAGAGGTGGTGGTAGAAGGCACGGCCTCCGCGGCCGCGCTGCTCCTGGACCAGCGACTTGAGATCCGGGTTCTCCTCGCCGAGCGAGATGAAGCTGAGCGAGATGTCCAGCGCGTCCATGGGAGCGCGGGTGCGGCGGATGAGGTCCAGGTCGACGCGATCCTCGCCGTCGGTGATGAGGACCACGGTGGCGCGGGCGAGGTACGGGTCCCTTCCCCGCGCGGCGCGGATGGAGTCGAAGGCGGACATGAGCGCGAGGGTGATGTCCGTCTGTCCCTCGGCGGGCGAATCGCGGAAGAGCTTCTCGATCTGCCGGGTGGCCTCGCGGGCCGTGTCCACGCGGGCCAGCTCGGTGGGGGTGTCGTTGAAGAAGGAGAAGTAGATCGGATCGAAGGGCAGCCCCTGGCGCGCCTTGACGCGGAGGTTGTTGAGCTCGGCGATGATGAGGGCGTCGCGGAAGCGGGCACGCGCGCCGTGCATGGAGCCCGAGGCATCACAGACGTACACGCGCACGGCGGTGCGCCGCATCTTCTTGACCTGCGGAGGAGGCTCGTCCTCCAGGTAGGCGCGCACCATCTGGCGGTGGGAGGCCAGATCGTGGAGGAGCATCCGCGGGTCCGAGATGACGAAGTTGTGCACGTCGTGCAGGCTGCCCGTGCGCTCGAACGTCATGTTCTGCGTGGGGTATGGCACCCGCTTCGGCGCGGGACGCACCTTCTGGGTGTTCACCTCGACGACTTCCTCGGTGAGCGAGTCCTCCACGTCGAAGTAGCGGCCGCACCCGGCCGCCAGCTCGAACGCGGCGAGCTGCTCGGGCTTCAGCGAGAAGGCGAGGTCCGCGAGCAGATCGTCCGCGCTGGAGGCCTTCGGTGCCTCCCGGGCCGCCTTCCCTGCCTCGATGGCGGGGGGTTCCTCTCCGAACCAGCGGGTCAGGTCGTCGCGCTCGGCGGACTCCAACAGGACGCGCATCGGCTCGCGCGAGGGCATCAGCGGCTCGAGTGCCGCGCGGGCCGCCGCCGCGAGCCGGGCATCGTTCGCCTCCAAGGCGCGCTCGTAGAGCCCGCGGAGCGAGCGCCAGGCCATCCCCGGCTCCCGGCGCGCGGTGCGCTTCACCTCCTGCACCAGCGCTTCGAGCGAGCGCGTCGCCGGCTGCTCCCGGACGCGCTCGCGGGCCTGGGCCACCTCGTTGCGCAGGGCCACGCCCCGGTCCCGGTCGTGTTCCATGCCGATGCGCAGGAGGATCTCATGGGCGATGTCCAGGTCGCGCCGCTTCTGGACCAGGTCATCCACGTTGTTCCGAGCCCGCTGCGCGAGGAACTCGGCCACGGCCATGCGGGCCTTGCTCGGAGGCGCTCCCCGCTCGTTCCAGACGGGGCCGGGCCGGGCGAAGATCTCGAGCGCGTCCTCTTGTTGGGACGGGAGCGAGGGGTTCGAGAAGAGGTCCGCCACCCGCAGCACGCGCGCGAGCCGGATGAAGCCCCGCTCCAGCGCGGTGCGCGCCCCGGGAGGCGTCCGCCCCGCGAGGTGCATCTTCTCCACCGCGTCGAGGGTCCGCTCGAACTCCTCCAGCGACTCGTCCGCGCGGGAGCGCAGGCCCGCGGCCAGGTCCCCCGCCCTGCCCTTCTTCACGCCGAGCTCGAGCAACAGGCGCGCGTCCGCGAGGGTGTGCACCCCCACCCGCTCCAGCGCCCGATCGAGCGCGGTGACGATGGGCAGGGACAGGTCCACCTCTCCCGGGGCGGTGAGCCCGCGCCACCACCCGCGCAGGCCCTCGGTGTGGGACGGGCCCCCCTGGAGCGCGTCCAACCGGAGCCGCAGCCGTGCGAGCCGCGATGCGAGCACGCGTCAGCTCCTCCTCACAGCGAGGCCCGCAGCTCCAGCAACTGCTTGCTGAAGCGGCTGAAGTCGTCGTCGATGCCGCGCAGCACGCTCTCCAGCTTGCGCGCGCTCTCGCCCAGCTCGCCGGGAATGGCGCTCAACTGCGCGAGCAGCCCCTTGATGCGCACCAGCTCGCCCTCCTTGAGGGTGAGCAGCGGGAAGCGGCTCTTCACCAGGCGGTCGAAGACCTGATCCGCGGTGGCGCGGTTCTGGATGGCCTGTGCACCCGGCAGGCCGGTGAGGAGCTGGGTGAGCCAGCTGCGCAGGAACTTGATGCGTGTCTGCACGAAGGACAGCTCCACCCGGGCCAGCGCCTCGCGGATGCCCTCGGAGAGGAAGGACGCAGCGGAGGGCGGCCGCGCGAAGGCGAGCTGTCCGTCCAGGCCGAACAGCGCGGCGAGCTCACCATCGCGGAGATGGGAGGAGAACTCGCTCCGGTAGAAGGTGTAGGCCTCGCCACTGACGGCGGCATGGGGGGCCGGCGGAGGACTCGCCACCTCCCGCCCGATGGCCCGCACGTACTCGCGCAGGCGCACCTCGAGCAACTCCCGGCACTCGGAGAACACGGGCTCCGGGGCCAGACCCTCGCGCCGCAGGTTCTCCGCCACCACCTGCACCGTGCGCGAGAGCTGATCGATCCGCTCGAAGGGCGTGGTGGACAGCACGTCACGCGCGTAGGCGAACCCGAGCGGCTGCAGCAGCTCCTGCTTGAGGCCGCGCTGCGCGGGGTCCAGCTTGCACAGGGCCTGCTCAAGCTGGCCGAGCCGGCGGGAGTCCGCCGCGAGCGCATCGAGCGGATCCCTCCGGCCGCGCGAGCCCGGGAAGACGCTCTCCGAGCGCTGACGGAGGGCGGCCACGGCGCGCCGCCGGGCCTCGGCTTCCGCGGTCCGCAGCCGCACCACGGCGCCCGCGCTGCCCTCGGCGATCAGCGCCAGGAGCGCGCCCACCTGGCCCAGCTCCTCGGCGAGGTTGTCCGCCAGGCCGACCAGCGCCTCCAGCACCACCGACTCGTCGAAGGCGAGGCTCTCGGCGTTCAGGGCCATCAGCTCCAGCGCCTGCATGACGAAGCGGGCCACCGATTCACTCAGCACGGGCAGCCGGGGACGCAGCTCCGGCACCTGACGGCACAGCTCCAACGTCTCCGAGAGCGCGGCGAAGACGGCCATGCCCGCGCGAGGCTCCGAGCCCTCGACGGGGCCGCGCGCCACCCGCTGCTCCACCACCGCGAGCAGCCCGCGCGCGGCGCCCAGCAGGGCCGTGCGGTTCTCCGGGTGCCGGGGCCCCGGAACGAGCTTGGTGCGCAGTCGCTGCGCCGTGGTGGAGACGATGCCGGGCTGGAAGCTGCGCGCGAGCGCCTCCACGGGCTTGAGGTCCTCGGCCGCGCCGAGCGAGGCCGCCTCGCGCTCCACGCCCGTGCCCAGCTCCGCGCGGACCTTGGCCAGCGCGGCGTCGAAGGCCTTCTGCTCGATGCGGACGATCTCCAATTGCGCGCGCTCGCGCGGGTCCACCGCCACCTTGAGGAGCGACTCGACCTCCTCGGCCTGTGGCCCGCCGAGCAGGAAGAACCAGCGCAGCGCGTCCAGGTCCTCCACGGTGGCCTCGAGCGGCCGGTCCGGACGGCGGTAGAGCTGATCCCTCACCACCGCGGCCTTGAGGGCCCAGAGCGCCTTCACCACCGAGCGTTGGGAGAAGTACTTGGTGGGGACGTAGTCGGGCAGCTTGGACACCTGGGCCGTGAGCGCGCGCTCCAGCTCGTCGGCGAGCATCTCGATGGCCTCGAGCAGGTTGCTGGACACCCCCACCCGCTCCACGGCCTCCTGCAGCACGTCGAGTTGCTGCAGGGTGAGGCCGGCGCGCAGATCCGGCCGCATGTTGGAGGCGAAGCGGTGCAGCATGGCCGCGCGGCTGGGACGCCGGGCGAAGGACTTGGGCACGAAGGAGATGAAGCTGAGCCGGTCCGCGAAGGCCAGCAGCAGCTCCGGCGAGCGCGCCAGCACCTCGGAGAGGTAGCGGTTGCTGGTCATGATGGCGCACTCGATGCGTCCCGTCGTCACCCGGCGCCCGTGCTTGAGCTCGCGCTCGTGCAGGACGTTGAGGATGGAGCGCAGGAGCATGTCGCGCCCGTCGAAGACCTCGTCGAGGAAGGCGTGGGTGGCACCCAGCATGCCGTCCTCGGTGATGAACTCGGTGCGGCCCGTCTCGGTGAGCACCTTGAAGTCCACCGGGCCGATGAGGTCCGTCTGCACGGTGGATTCGGCGATCTGCTTGGCGAAGAGGGACGGCTGCCCCGTCTTCTCGTCGAGAATGCGCCCCAGCACCGACGAGGCGATGGCGCTCTTGGCGGTCCCCGGCGGCCCCACCACCAGCACGTGCTCCCGGCACAGCAGCGCGAGCTCGATCTGGGTGAAGAGCGTCTCACGCTCGAGGTAGGCCTCGCGCAGCTCCTGGAAGAAGTGGCGGAAGGCCTGCGCGGCCTGGGGGTAGACGTGAGAGGGAGAGTGGATCACGGTCGCTCTGGCTGAGACAGGAGGCGCCATCGTAGCCCCCCCCGCCGCCCCATTTGAAGGGTGCGGCCCCCGTGCTCAGGATTGAACCGGCCGGTCGGCCCTCACTTGAAGTGCACGGCGCACGCGCCGTCCGAGCACGTCCGCCCCGCGATGCGGAAGCGGTAGCGGGCGATGAGGCCGTAGAGCCAGTCCGCCACCTGCCGGAGCCCCGGCACGTAGTAGACGAAGAGCAACTTGCCGAGCGGCCTGCGCCCCAGGGCCTGCACCACGGCCTCGGCACCCTCGAAGACCCGCCCGTCCCCCTGGACGAGCTGCATCGCCTTCTCGCACCGATCGGGCTGGACGCCGGGGAAGGCGGCCAACACCCCCTCGTCCCGGAACGAGCGCAGCTCCGTACCGCTGCTCCCCAACAGCCGCTCGAACTGCTTCGCCGCCCCACGACACAGCCGGCAATGCCCGTCGTACAGGATGACATCATGCCCCGGGGGCGTCGTCGTCAGCGCCTTCATGGGTCTCCTCCCGCCGTGTCCGGTCCTTGCTGCCGTTGGAGTTTCTCATAATCGAAGGGCCGGACACTCCCGCTCGGGAGCTCCGGCCCTTCTCTGGGTTCAACCCGGGATGTCAGCGACCCTCACCCCAGCCCTCCCGGAGGGAGAGGGAGGGTGGGTGGCTCCGATTATGACTGGCGGAACTCGGCGTCCACCACGTCGTCCTTCGGCTTGGCCGAGCTGCCCGGAGCCGCGCCCTGCTCAGCGCCCGGAGGAGGCGGAGCACCGGCGCCCGGAGCACCACCCGTGGCCTTGTACATCTCCTCGGCCACCTTGTAGCTGGCCTGCTGCAGCCGCTCCAACGCGCCCTTGATGGCGTCCTTGTCCTGGCCCTCGCGCACCTCGTTGAGGCCCTTGATGGCCGCCTCGAGCGTCGACACCGCGTCCGGCGACAGCTTCTCGCGGTTGTCCTTCACCATCTTCTCCGCGGCGTACGCCTGCGCCTCGGCCTGGTTCTTCAGCTCCACCAGCTCGCGGCGGGCCTTGTCGGCGGCCTCGTTCTCCTTGGCCGCGTTGACCATCTTCTCCACCTCGTCCTTCGCCAGACCGGACGAGTGGGTGATGGTGACCTTCTGCTCCTTGCCCGTCGCCTTGTCCTTGGCGCTGACGTTGAGGATGCCGTTGGCGTCGATGTCCAGCGTCACCTCGATCTGCGGCACGCCGCGCGGCGCCGGCGGCAGGCCCGTCAGGTGGAAGCGGCCCAGGCTCCGGTTGTCACCGGCCATCTCGCGCTCACCCTGCAGGATGTGGATCTCCACCTGCGTCTGGCCATCCGCCGCCGTGGAGAACGTCTCCGACTTGCGGGTGGGGATGGTGGTGTTGCGCTCGATGAGCTTGGTCATCACGCCGCCCAGCGTCTCCACGCCCAGCGACAGCGGGGTGACGTCCAGCAGCAGGATGTCCTTCACCTCGCCCGCGAGCACGCCGGCCTGCACCGCCGCGCCCACCGCCACCACCTCGTCCGGGTTCACCGAGCGGTTCGGCTCCTTGCCGAACAGCCGCTTCACCGCCTCCTGCACCTTCGGGATGCGCGTGGAGCCACCCACCAGGACCACCTCGTTGAGGTCCTTGAGGTCCACACCCGAGTCCTTCAGGCACTTGCGGCACGGCTCCAGCGAGCGCTCGACGAGGGTGTCGATCATCGCCTCGAACTTGGCCCGCGTCAGCCGGACGTTGAGGTGCTTGGGACCCGAGGCGTCCGCCGTGAGGAACGGCAGGTTGATCTCCGTCTCCATGGTGCTGGACAGCTCGATCTTCGCCTTCTCCGCCGCCTCCTTCAGGCGCTGGAGGACCATCTTGTCCTTGGAGACGTCGATGCCGTTGTCCTTCTTGAACTCGGCGATCAGCCAGTCCATGAGCGTGTGGTCGATGTTGTCGCCGCCCAGGTGGGTGTCACCGTTGGTGGCGAGCACCTCGACCACGTTCTCACCCACCTCCAGGATGGAGATGTCGAACGTGCCGCCGCCGAAGTCGTAGACGGCGATCTTCTCGTCCTTCTTCTTGTCCAGGCCGTACGCGAGCGCCGCCGCGGTGGGCTCGTTCACGATGCGCCGCACGGTGAGGCCGGCGATCTCGCCCGCGTCCTTGGTGGCCTGGCGCTGGGCGTCGTTGAAGTACGCCGGGACGGTGATGACCGCCTCGGTGACCTTCTCACCCAGGTAGTTCTCCGCGGCGCGCTTCAGCTTGAGGAGCACCTGCGCGGAGATCTCCGGCGCGCTGTACTGCTTGCCGTCGAGCTCCACGCGCGCGTCGCCATGGGGGCCACGTACCACCTTGTAGGGGACGAGCTTCGCCTCCTCGGTGGTCTCCTCGTAGCGCCGGCCCATGAAGCGCTTGATGGAGTAGATGGTCCGCTCGGGGTTGGTGATGGCCTGCCGCTTGGCCACCTGCCCCACCAGCCGCTCCCCATCCTTGGCGAACGCGACGACCGAGGGCGTGGTACGGCTCCCCTCCTCGTTGGTGAGGACCTTGGGCTCGCGACCCTCCATGATAGCCACCACGCTGTTGGTGGTTCCCAGGTCGATGCCGATGATCTTACCCACGGTATGTAACCTCCGGAAATAACTACGGAAAACATCCCGGAGCCCTCATTGGCTCCGATATGTGCCCAACGTAACCACCCACCCGGGGGTGTCAAACCACGTCAAGCTGCGTCACACGCGAGCCACCGGGCTGCCACGGGTGCGTAACGCGCTCTCCACCTCCGCCACCCGCTGTTTGCAACCGGCCGGCCGGGCGCTCATTAGCGGACGCGCCAACCCCTTGAAAAGACAGGTGTAGGACAAGATAACGCCTCGCGTCAGTCTTTGGCTGAGAATGTGCACTGTACCGGGGGGCGCGTTGCTGTGTGGCAACGACACGCTCCTACCCCCCTTGGAGGCAGCCTCATGCTGGTACAGCCACTTCGGTCCGTGGATCCGCGCCAGATTCCGTCCGTCACCGGTGCGCCCGAGCACAAGGTCGCGGTGCTGCTCAACGCCAATGCCCGCAAGGTCGACGCACGGGTGGTGAAGTCGCTCTCACACGTGGTGCCGGAGCAGGATTTGTTCCTGTCGCGCTCGGAGCTGGACTGCCGGCGCATCGTGCAGACGGTGCTGGAGCGCAACTATCCGGTGGTGTTCACGGGAGGCGGAGACGGCACGTTCCTGGGCTTCGCCAACGAGATGTTCCGCCAGTTGGATCCCCGAGGCCGCTTCGCGGGCAAGCGGGCGCCGCGCTTTGGCGTGTTGAAGCTGGGCACGGGGAATGGCCTGGCCACGTACGTGAACGCGGGTGGAGGCCACGACGGCATCCTGCAGGACGTGGTGAGGGCGCGAGCGGGCCAGGTGCCGGGCCACCGGCGGATGGACCTGCTGATGGTGGACGGCAAGCGCACGCCGTTCGCGGGGCTGGGCGTGGATGGGAAGCTGCTCAACGACTACATCTGGGTGAAGAGCAACCTGGGACGAGGCTTCTTCAAGAAGATGCTGTCGGGCCCGGGCGGCTACTTCTCGGCGGTGGCGTTCAAGACGGTGCCGCACTACCTGACGAACTCGACGTGGGTGGAGTGCGAGGTCATCAACGGCCAGGCGGGAGAGGCGTACCGGGTGGGGCCGGATGGAAACCCGGTGGGGGCGCCCATCGCGCCGGGAGAGAGGATCTTCAAGGGCGAGCTGATGATGGCGGCGGCGGCGACGATGCCCTTCTACGGGTACGGCTTCCGGATGTTCCCCTTCGCGGGTGAGCGCCGGGGGATGATGCAGCTGAGGCTGGGCCAGATGCAGGCGGCGAACATCCTGGCGAACCTGCCGAAGCTGTGGGCGGGCCGTTGGTTCCCGGAAGGCCTGCAGGACTTCTACGCGAGCGAGGTGCACATCCGCTTCGCGAGGCCGATGCCGTTCCAGGTGGGAGGGGACGCGGCGGGCTACCGGGAGGAAGTGAAGCTGAGCGTGGCGCCAGAATCCGTGGAGCTGCTGGACTTCCACGGAGCGGTGCACTGACTCCCCACCCTCTCCCACCGGGAGAGGGCCGGGGTGAGGGTATCAAGCGCCTCGGGTTGTCCCTGTGTATGCCCCCTCTCCCTCTGGGAGAGGGCTGGGGTGAGGGTCAGTTCCCCTGCCCGTCCCCCAACAAAGCCCTAGCCGCGATCACGCGAGGCAGGAGGCCGCTCCCCGGGCTCCTTGCGGCGGCCCACGAGGAACGCATAGCTGGCCGTGGCCTTCCCGCTCTCACGGTGAAGGGCCATCTCCTCGCGCAACCAGCGAGCCGACTCAGCCGGAGCGCTGGCAAGATGAGGCTCCAGTTCCTTGTAGAGGGTATCCAGCTCGGCGTCCTGGAGGGACTCCGCGGACTCGGGCTCGAAGCCGGCCTGGGCCAGCTCGTGGAGCAGCTCACGGGGGAGCAGCAGGGGGGAACCCAGGCGTCGCTCCCAGAACTCGATCACCGCGCGAGGCGTCACGCGGCCCACGCGAACCGGGTAGGTAATCCCCACGCGGCCCTTGTGGGCCAGCAGGGGCCGGAGGGTGCTCAGGGCATCGGGCAGGGCCATCAGCACGCGGCCCTGGCAGAGGACGGCATCGAACTCGCCCTCGCGGAAGGAGGGCTTGCGGAAGTCGACGCGCCGCACCTCGACGCGCCCATCCAGGGCGAGCGAGTGCACCCGCTCCTTCATCCGGGAGACGATCGCCTCGTCGGCGTCCGCGGCGACGACCGAGCAACCAAACTCCTGGGCGAGCAGCACACTGGCCAGGCCGGAGGGGCCGCAGCCCAGCTCGAGCACGCGCCCGCCCTCCTCCAACTGCGCCACCCTCGCGAAGCGGCGCGTGGCGGCCTCGGAGCAGAAGGGGCGCCGAGCATCACCAGGGAAGTAGAGCGGGAAGGGCTCGGCCGTGCTCATGAGAAGCCCCTTCTACACTGCCGGACCCGAATCGCCAATTCCCCTCGGCGGAGCGGCGGACGGGGTGCCGGCCGCCCTCAGAGGTAGTAGACGACCCGCTGCTCCTGACGGAGGCGGGCATAGATGGAGCGGCGGTGCTCCTCGGACAGCAGGTACACCGAGACGCTCAAGGAGACGTAGGTGCCCTTGCTGCTGGGCTGCTCACGGATGGAGTCCGGGGAGATCTCCGTGCCCATGAGCGCCCGGAAGAGACCGCGCACGTAGTCGGCGAAGTCCGGGGCCTGCCGGCCCATGACCTTGAAGGTGTAGACAGTGGGGTAGTCGATGAGCGGCTTGTTCTCCTGGCCGTCACCGCTGCCCTGGGTGGCTCCGTCTCCCTTTCCGTCTCCCTTCATGACTGCATCCTCGTGCGGCGCAGGGGCTAGAGGAGGTTGGCCGCGAGCTCGGCCAGGGCGCTGCGCTCGCCCTTGGCCATGGTGATGTGGCCCGCGATCTTCTCGTTCTTGAAGCGGTTGACCACGTGGACGAGGCCGTTGTTGGTCGCGTCCACGTACGGGTTGTCTATCTGGAACGGGTCCCCGGTGAGAATGATTTTCGTGTTGTCGCCCACGCGGGTGATGATGGTCTTGACCTCGTGGGGGGTGAGGTTCTGGGCCTCGTCGATGATGATGTACTGGTTGGGGATGCTGCGCCCGCGAATGTAGGTGAGGGCCTCGATCTCCATCAGACCCAGGTCGATCAGCTCGTGGTAGCCGCGGCCGGCCTTCTTGTCGGCGCGGCTGAGGTTCATGAGGAACTCCACGTTGTCGAAGATGGGCTGCATCCAGGGGTTCATCTTCTCTTCCAGTGTGCCCGGCAGGTACCCGATGTCCCGGCCGAGCGGGAAGACAGGCCGGCTGACGAGCAGCTTCTGGTAGGTGCCCTCCTCGGTCACCTTGTGGAGCCCGGCGGCGATGGCCAGCAGCGTCTTGCCCGTACCGGCCTTGCCCACGATGGTGACGAGCTTGATGTCGTCGTTCATCAGGAGGTCGAGGGCAAAGCTCTGCTCCATGTTGCGCGGGCGGATGCCCCAGACGCCCTCGCTCTTCATGCCGCGCAGCAGCGGCACCACCCGGCCCCGGGCGGCGTTGAAGCGGCCCATGGCGGTGTGGGACGGGTTGGTCTCGTCCTTGAGGAGGATGAACTGGTGCGGGGAGAGCTTGTCCTGGCCGGAGAGCTCCACCTCGGCGCCGGACTTGTACATCTGGTCCACCACCTCGCGGGGGACCAGGCGCTCGGTGAAGCCGGTGTAGAGCTCGGTGATCTCCACACGCTCGGCGTCGTAGTCCTCGGCGATGAGACCCAGGGCGTCCGCGCGGATGCGCAGGTTGGTGTCCTTGGTGATGAAGACGGCCGGGGACTGGGGCTCGCGCTCCATCAGGTCGATGGCCACCGCGAGGATGCGGTTGTCCATCAGGTTGCTGTCCGCCATGGAGAGCGGCAGGTCCCTGTCGGTGAAGCACACGCGCAGCACGCCGCCATGGGGCAGGCGCACCCCGTCCTTCAGAGACCCCTCTTCCCGGAACGAGTCCAGGTAGCGCGCCACCAGACGCGCGTTGCGTCCCAGCTCGGAGAGATCGCGCTTGAACTGATCGATCTCCTCGATGACGTAGATGGGGATGATGACGTTGTGTTCCTTGAAGCCGTAGATGGAGCGCGGGTCGTGGAGGAGGACGTTGGTGTCGAGAATGAAGTTCTTTCGCATCGTGTGGAGCGCGACCTCGAAGTGGGTGCGACCGCTGGAACCGACCGTGCGACGGGACCCCGACTGACGGAACGCTTCTGCGTCTGACTGCCAGCCTGAATATAGGCCCGGCTTCCCACGTGGACAGCCCACCAGGGCCATCGAATGTGTACCTGGAGTGTAACGCGCGGGGTCATGCGGGGAGTCCCACGGGACCCCTGATCCGGGGATCAGGGAACACCCCCCTGAGCCGCTCCGCCCACCCTCCCCTGGCGTCTCCCAGAGGACACTCCAGGGCCGGGCGAGGGAGCTGGGCGGTGGACGAAGCGCTCGCGGCTACACGTAGCGGATGCGGACGATCGTGTACTCGATCTCCCCGCGAGGGCGGATCACCTCGACGGTGTCGCCCACCTTCTTGCGCATCAGGGCACGCGCGATGGGCGACTCCACGCTGATGCGGCCCCCGGCGGTGTCGATCTCGTCCGAGCCGACGATCTGATAGGTGACGGGGCGGCCGTCCTCGTCCTCGAGCGTGACGGTGGCGCCGAAGTAGACGCGCTCGGTGTCGGTCTGCTCGGAGGGCTCGACGATGGTGGCGGTGTCCAGGCGCTTCTGGAGGAAGCGGATGCGCCGGTCGATCTCCCGGAGGCGCTTCTTGCCGTAGATGTACTCGGCGTTCTCCGAGCGGTCGCCCTGGGCGGCGGCGGCGGAGACCTCGGCGGTGACCTTGGGGCGCTCCTCGTTGAGCAGGCGCAGCAGCTCCTTGTGCATGCGCTCGGCCCCTGACCGGGTGAGGTAGCGGCGGTGGCCAGAGGAGGACTTCTCCTCCTCCTCTTCATCCCCACCCTCCAGTTCCAGCCCGTCGTTCTCCTCGGGGGCTTCCTCGGAATTCCGGACGTCTCGACGCATGGACCCTGTATAGCGCCTCTGGAGGGCGGAGACAGGAAGGAGGCGCGGGGTGGGCGTTGACCGTCAGGAACGGGGGGAGCGAATCGCCAGTAGAAGTCCGAAAGAAGTGCTGGTAGAGAGCGCGGAGATGCCGGGGGGTTGCGGAATCCGGCGATCGGCCAAAAAAGAATAGTGCGAGTCGCTAGCTCAGCTGGTAGAGCACCGGCCTTTTAAGCCGAGGGTCGGGGGTTCGAGCCCCCCGCGACTCACAGAGGTCCCCGTCGTCTAGAGGCCCAGGACGCTGGCCTTTCAAGCCGGTAACACGGGTTCGAATCCCGTCGGGGACACAAAAGCCGAGGCCGGAAGCTACTGGAATTTCAGTGGTTTCCGGCCTTGGTGTTTTCAGGCCCCGGCGCGTCTCCAGAATGTCTCCAAACCGGAGACTCTCCCCGCTCCTCCTCCAGCATTTGGATGGCGCGGTGCTTCTCGCACTTCCCCAGGTGCATGTACCGCATCGTGGTGCGGAGGCTCCGGTGGCCCGCCAGGGGTAAGCCGTGCCTCTTCCTCGCGCACGAGGGGGGAGGGCGCCCCTGACACTTAAAAATCTCGAGGGCTACCAGGAGACGTGACCGGGGACTTCTGGCGGTGGAGCTGCGCTGGAGCTGATGCCCGACAACCCGACCCCTGCCACACCACCCGGACGAGACCGGGAACACCACGGTGGGTGCTGGTGCAGCGGGGACCGTGACTCTCTTCCGGATTTCTTCACCGCCCCTGTCGCATGACTTCCCGCAGGTGCCCGGCCAGCCCGAGCAGGATCGCCATTGCCACCCGACGGGTGAGCGGTGAGGTGGCCAGCTACTGGACGGGGTTGCTCGGTCTCCTTCTTCTCGGATGGAGACAGCCTCGAAGCTCTGCTCCAGTCCCAGGCCCGCAGAACCACGTCGTCCCTGTCCGCATCCTCCCTGGTGGTGGCGTTGTGCGGCGTCAACAAGTGCGCCGGGTTCTCCTCGCCCCGGCGCACACGGCCGAGCTGATGCAGCCTGTTCTCCACCAGCAGCAGGATGGCGCTGATGATGACGGGAGCGCTGTTCGTCCGCTCCGGGTCGGGCACCGCGCCCATGGCGACGCTGTCCGCGATCCAGTGGGCGCCCTCGATGGCGTAACGAATTTCCCCCAGCTCAGCCGAGAGGCTGATGTGTTCCATCTGCGTTCCTCCTCGGCTGGATTGGATGAGGACGTCCTGGCCGACCAGCCAGGACGTCAGCGGGGGTGACCGCCAAGATCCTTATGCCGAGAAGCGTGCGGCTTTAACGGGTGACACTCACGGAGCGGAAGGTGGAGGCGCCGTGCCGCGCGACACGCATTGGACGGTGCAGGAGAGCCCTGAGGAGGCCCGCCCGTCGCGCTCCAGGCACACCCCTCCCCTGCGCAGGCGACCGCTCGCCTTGGGCTGTGCCAGAGAGTGCATCCCTCAGCCGCGCGTTACTCCCCCAGCGCCTGCTGCGCTGGCCCCCTGGCAGGTGCCTGGGGTGGGGGCAGCTCGGGCAGGTGCAGGTGGCGCAGAATGCGCCGCATGACGCTGCCCTGGGTGAGCGAGCGGGGGTCCACCGAAGCACCGGCTGATGCTTGGCCAGCAGTCGCATCACTCCCCGCTCTACGGGGTTCCACCGCCTAAACGCACTGCGACGACAGCCCCGGCTCCGAGGTCTCTCCTCGGGCCGGGGCTCTTTTTCATGCTCGAGCTGGCTAGTCCCGCGCTCTACATGAAGATCCCGGGTGCCCTCTCCAAGGCTGCGCGCAGTTCCTCGACCGTCGTGTCCATCTTCTCGGCCACAGTGGGCGCGTGCCAGGTCGACGCGACTGTGCCCTCGGGCGCATCACACACCACCTTGATGACCGAGCCGAAGAAGCCGGGCCACTCTTGCTGCCCCAGGTCCGCGCCGTGACGGCGTGCGTCCATGAAGGTGAAGCACGGCCAGCGCGGCAGTCGAATCGTGCTCATGTCGCAGTTGAAGAACCGACAACCATTGAGCCGCGCCTCCGAGAAGTCACAGTCCTCGATTCCGCCGAGCCGCCATCTCTCGTCCACGTCCTCGCGGAACCCGAAGTCGTTTCCGCCGAACCGGCCCTTGAACCGGCACCCCTTCAACTTCATTGCCGCCCAGGGCAGCGTCTTCAGCTCGCTCTTCGCGTGAATGGTGCAGTCGATCAGCCTCCCCGACACCAGATGGAGCCACCGCGCCGAAATGTTGGTGACCAACGTACAGCCCCGGAGCGTCACGTTCGGCCCGAGCCAGTAAATGGCCTTCTTGTCCGTCAGCTCCAGTCGCTCGCCCTCAATCTCTCGATTCTCGTAGTGGATGTTGGCAGTCACTCGGTCCTCAGAAGAAGATCATGCGGAAGAAGGTGCTCGCCATCCGTCGCCCGTGCAGCGCGAAGTTGGACTCCGTACCAGACAGGATCTCGTAGTGGTAGCTCTGGCCACCCGGACCGGTCACGTCCACGCCTCGCTGGTTCCACGACAGGTGCGGGAAACGGTTGGCCACCTGTCTTTCGACCCATCGCCCACGAGCCTGACGCTCGAGCAGATTTGCCCGGTGCTCCTTTCCAGCACGCAGCATCTTGTCAATCGCCGCCGCCTCCTCATTCGACAGCGCCGCCCGAGACCACTTCGCCGCCTCCTCCCTCACCGCCGCTTGCAGTTCGTCGCCCAGGCGGTCCTCCGCCGGAATGTCCCTGTAGCTCTTGCCGCGCGGGAGGTGCCACCGCTCGCCAGTGCTGAGAATGACCTGCTTGTTGCCACCGCGGTGCTGGATGGCCACGGTGCCCGAGTGCCCCCCAGCAGCTCCCGAGCTGCCGCTCCTCGCCAGCACGTTGATGGCCACCGGCGCCTGCGGGGACATGAGGACGACGAGGGCGCGGCTCTGCTCCACCACCACCTCCACCGCGGCGGCCTCCTCCATCGCCACCGCCACGGAGCCATCCATGCCCTGGGCCGCCCACTGCGCCTGCACCTGGTTGAACCTCGGCAACGAGCGAAGGTGCGTCGCCATCTCGCCCAGGGTCCGTCCGGTGAGGGTGGCCACCCCGAGAATGAGGGCCCGGGCGGCGTCCGTGCCTATGCGCTTGCCGAAGACCTCGCCAGCGTCGCGCAGCTCCTCGAAGGTGGTGGCCTCGTGCGCCGCGTGCGCCATGCTGGCCCACCCGTCCATGAGGCCCCACATGGCGTCCACGCCCAGCCAGGCCAGAAGCACCACGGAGAGCGCGGCCGCCACCGCCTTCGTGCTGGGCTCTGGTAGCAGCCAGAGCGCCAGGTACAGGCCCGCGGCCCACACCAGGGAGGAGAGCAGCGCCTGCGGACTGAGCTCGCGTCCAAGGGACGCTCGCGTCTCGTCCAGCACGCCTCCGAAGGCCAATGCGAGCGCCAGGGTGCGCCTGTCGTCCGTGCGCAGGTAGGGCCCATCCGTGAAGAGGCCCAGGCAGTCACCGCCGCCACGTGGCTGACACCACCGGAGGTACTTCTCTTTGAGCGCCGCCTCGGCCTCGGGCACCAGCGAGCCCTTGTCGGTGAGGGGCACCAGCGTGAGAACCCTGTCCCGGTACACCTCGGCGAGCAGCTCCTCCTCGGGCATGGCCTGGAGCAGCCCTTGGGCGGCCTCCTGGGGAGTGCCGCGCACCTGGTGGTGCTGGAGCAGCTGCGCAACCGCACGTTGGTACTCCTCCCGCGAGACAGCCACCACCCGCGTGCTGCCGCGCGCCTCCACCTCGGCGGCGTACACAACAAGCACCGGCTGCAGCTCCCTCGGCGCCGAGCGCGCCTCGCTCTCAGCAGCCTCCTCCCCCGCACGCCCTCCCCCTGCCCTCCTGCCCGCCGCGGGCCCCTGCGTCGCGCAGGCCGCGTGGAGGAAGAGGACGATGAGCCAGAGGGCCCCGGCCGGCGCCCAGGGTGGCGGGCCCCGCCTCCGGGCCTCGAGCTGCGTTCCGCCGCCCTCCCCCACCGCAGGACTCGGGTGCTTGTAAAACATGGCGCTGGCCTCCCCCAGGAGCATCAGTCCCGAAGGATAGGATGCGGGACGGCCAACCCTACAGGAGGGCGGGCGCGCAACGCCCCACAGTCCGAGCCCCCTCTACTGTGGGACCCTGGACGTGCGCCGAAAACGGCCGTGCTCCGAAGACGGAGTGCCAGACGTCGGAGGTCGGTTTCAGGTACTGGTGCAGGAAGTTTGGCTGCACCGAGTCGGAGCTGCGTGAGGCCGTCAGGGAAGTCGGCACGAGCGCTGCTGCCGTCGAGGAGTACCTCAAGAAGAAGAGTAGGGCCTCCTCGCAGCGGAGCATAGGCGGCATGGGAGCCCTGTTGCGGGCGAGGGCCGGGGTAGGTGGTCGTCCAGGAGGGCCGCGCGACACGCATTGGACGGTGCAGGAGGGCCCTGAGGAGGCCCGCCCGTCGCGATCCAGGCACACCCCTCCCCTGCGCAGGCGACCGCTCGCCTTGGGCTGTGCCAGAGAGTGCATCCCTCAGCCGTGCGTCGTCACTCCCACAGCGCCTGCTGCGCTGGCCCCCTGGCAGGTGCCTGGGGTGGGGGCAGCTCGGGCAGGTGCAGGTGGCGCAGAATGCGCCGCATGACGCTGCCCTGGGTGAGCAACGCCAGCACCCGCCGCCTTCCTCCGCACCTCGGGCAGCAGAAGACGTCCACTGCGAACCTCTTGCGCACCAACCCCGCCCACTCCCCCCTCCGGGCGCGCTGACGCTTGCGGCACATGGCCCGAGCTGCCGCATCTAAAGCTGGTGCCTCCTCCTCCCCCGGGTCCGCCGCTGCGGAGAACAGCTTGAGTCACACTCTCGCGACAACTACGTTGACACTCACCGCCCATGGCCCTCTCGCTACAGAAATGCGCGCGGCTTGACGCCGGGTCATCCGGCTTGAGCCCAGTGCAGCCGCTCCGCTATACCCATGGAAAGAACAAACAAGTGTGAGGAAGCGCGACCGCCATGACAAAGAACGTGAAGAGATCACGATCTGCGGAACTTACCGGCGGAGCCGGCTTCACCTATGAAGACAGCGTAGTCGCCTACTACTTGGCCGCTCTTCTTCGCGAGGAAGCCGCGATGGGCGGGAACGGCGTCGTCGTCAAGGTGGCTGTACAACAAGCCGCCCAAGGCGAGCCGATGGACGATCTCGTTGTCGATACCAGATGGCAGAACGAGCCGGCGCGCCTCAGCTTACAGGTCAAGAGCAGCCTGACGATTAGCGACAGCGATACCGACTTCAAGGCGGTGATCGCCGAGTCGCTTGCCACGAGGTCGAAGCCGGATTTTCGCATCGGGAAGGATCAGTACGGCTTCATTACAGGTTCTGTCGCCACCGGCCCGCTCGACGCGCTCAACCGCATCATCGGGCGCGCGAGGGCGAGCACGACGGCTTCCGAGTTCGTGTCGCGCTTTGGGTCGGCAGGGGAATCCAGCAAGATGGACATAGCGCTGCGCGACGAGTTGCGCGGCTTGATCAACCCCGCCAATGATGAAGGCGAGTGGGACTTCTACTGCCATTTCGTGGCGTATCGCATGGATGGGCTTGAGCCCGGCGGTGACCGGCTGGTGGAACTCGGCAATCGTCTAGCTCCCCTATCCGAGAATGGGGGACCGCAGTTTGTGGAGTTGCTCTGTCGCCAAGTTCGATTGGGCGAAGGCGTGGCGAAAGTTTGGACGCGCGGTTCACTCCTGGCTGATCTTCGTAGCACGGGCGTCCGGCTCAAGGTCGCTCCGAGCTTCGCGCGCGATCTCTCCATCCTCACGACCTACTCGACAGACGCGCTTGCGGATATCCGGACCGATATCGCCGGATGCAACTTGGACCGGCTGTCGTTCGTGACGGCCGCGGAAGTAGCGGCGTCGAAATATGTCTTCTCCAACATCAGCGGCCTGCCCGGCTGTGGGAAGTCGGTGATCCTACGCCGGTGCGTGGAGCGTGCGCTTGAGAAGGGCCCGGTTCTTCTTCTCAAGTCCGACCGGCTGGAGGGCACGAACTGGCAGAGTTTCGCACGCAAGCTAGGCCTTCAGCATGCCTCGGCTGCGGAGTTGCTGGCGGAGATCGGCAGCACCGGCACGCCGGTGTTGTTCATCGACGGCATTGACCGCATCAAACCCGAACAACGGGGTATCGTCTCCGACCTGTTTCACACGATCGAGCGGGAGCCGGAACTGCGCCACTGGCGCGCCCTGGTTACCTCCCGCGATCAAGGGCTTGAAGTCCTACGATCTTGGATTCCCGCTTCGCTCTATTCGAAGACGGGCCTAGGTGATGTAGCGGTCGAACCGCTTAACGATGACGAGGCGGAGGCGCTCGCCGAGCAGCATCCCGCCTTGAGGCCACTGCTCTACGGCGCCGCGGCGGTTCGAGAAATTGCGCGTCGGCCCTTTTTTGCGGCCGTGCTCGCTGATCAGGCGAACGTCATGGGGTTCGATAAGAACCCGCCGCCTCAAACCGAGAGTGAACTGATCAATGCGTGGTGGAAGGCTGGTGGCTACAATGTCGAGCCCGAGGCTGCAGATGCCCGCCAACGCGCGCTCCTCGACCTTGCGGAGGTCGGTGCGCCGAGCCTGGGCAAAGCGATCCGCGGCCGGCGCATCAAGGCGGAGACTGCGACACAGCTTGAGAGTCTGCGTCGCGACAAGATTATCGATGTTCTAGAAGCTGGCAGCAGCTACAAGTTCAGCCACGACATCTTCTTTGAATGGGCCTTCTTCCGGCTTCTGATCGATCACGGGTCTGACTGGCCAGATGCGTTGGTTGTCACAGGGGAGCCGCCGCTGCTGGCTCGCATCGTCAGCCTGCTTTCCCAACATACATTCGAACGTGGCGGCGACTGGCCGGGTGGTTACGTGCTGCTGAATGGGCGGCCCTTGCGCCCCCAATGGCGGCGCGCGTGGCTGCTTGGCCCTCCGGCCAGCACCCGCTTCACCGAGCAGCTCGCGGTGTTCGAGGGCCTGCTGGTGCAAAATGACTGCCTCTTGCTTGAGAAGTTCCTGGTCTGGTTCCAGGCCGAGCGAACCATCCCGAGCCCGCTCATACTGCAAAGTCCGATTGAAGGGGTCGACAGCGCGACGATTGTGCGCGCCGCCGACCTGTTGGGCTGGCCTTCGGACATGAACGCGTGGAAGCGAGTGCTCACCTGGCTATTCGCGAGGTTAGACCGCTTGCCTGCGACAATGCTTCCGCATGTCGTGGAGTTGTTCAACGTTTGGCAGAACATGTTCGCTGACCTGCCAAACTCCTATTCGAAGCGCATCGTGGAAGCCGCCGAGAGTTGGATCGTTGAGCTTGAAGGCGAGACGACCGAAGGGTGGCGGTCGCTCAAATCAGACTCGCGAGACTCGCTGGCCGGAAGCCTGCGGCAGATCATCATTCGGGCTGCCCGTACTTATCCGGATAGCGCTATCCGAACGCTTGATCGGCTGAACGCGTGGGAGAGTCGGTCCAAGGAACTGTTGAACTCGGTGTTTGGTCTCGCGCCGGTGCTGAGCCAAGTTTGCCCTGAAAAGCTCGCTGAACTCGTCAAAATCGAGGTGCTTGAGGAACTTCCGAAGGAGCAGTTTGAGCGTGAGAAACGTGAACGCGAACAGCGCTATGCGTGGCGAAAAGCGCTTCGCGAGAAGCCCGAGAGCGAGCTGACGCCCAATGAACGGCGCATGCTCTCAATCATGGTCGAGCCCATCGGGCACACAACGTATGATTTTCGCGATCTAGGTATCGTCCGCTTTCACGGCTCGTTCTATCCGCCAGCACCCGGACATGAGCCATTTACGAGTCTCTTCCAGTTCGCGCCGGACGTGGCCCGCACCTTGGTTCGGGACCTTGCCAACCACGCTACGACCGGCTGGCGCCAGATCCATGAAGTTAACTACCCGCGTCACGGAACGCCGGTTCCGATAGAGATCTCCCTTCCCTGGGGGACCCAGCAATTCTGGGGCAATGATCGTAGCTATGATTGGTTCTTCGGTGAAGGCGGGCCGCAGCCGTTAGAGTCGGCCTTTCTAGCCATGACCCATTGGGCGCATCAGCAGCTCGACACCGGCGCCGATCTCGACGATCTCATCCGAAAGGTCGTCGAGGGCCATGAGAGTGTAGCGGCCTTGGGTCTCGCCGTATCACTTGCGTTGGAGCGCAACGAGCGTGCCCCCTCGCTGCTCGCGCTGATGAAATCGCAGCGTCTGTGGGTGCTGGATTTTCACCGCCAAGTCCAGGAGGGTGGTCGCGAGATCAACCACTTCGGCTTCGACGTTCGCTCGCAGATGAACGCGAAGCAGAAGGCTGCGGACCAGTACCTCAAGAGACGAACCTACCGGCAGCGGTCACTGAAGGACCTCGCCTATCTGTACGCGCTGAGCGCCGACGAAAGCGAGCGTGCGGAGTTTGCGGCTGCCCTGGCGCGATTTCCCTCGGAATTGCCTTACGCGGTGGAAGAGCAGCGCGGTCATTCCGAGACAGAGGCCAGCATGCGCGAGACGGCCGAAGCGTGGGCGCAGTTCGCCAACAGAGAGAACTACGCATTGCAGCAGGTCCCCGAACGCAGTGACCTGGTGCAACTCACCTATAGCAACCCCACGCTGCAGAGCGAGGCAACCGTCGAACGACGCATTGAGGCGGAGAAGTCGCAGCGAGAGTCCAGTATCGTGATCTGGGCCGCGCAATCCATCCAGAACGGCGCGCTCGACCCGAGGATGACGCTGGAAGCAGCACTCACCTTTGCGCAGGAGCGCGATGCGCCTGAGCTCCTGCTGCAAGTGGCCAACTTGGAATTTGGGAGGCGGCAAAGCTGTGTCGTCGCAGTTGCGGCGCTTGCGATCCGCTTCGGCGCAGAAGCGAACGATCTAGAGTGGGCCTGGTCGGTCATCGACCGCGCGACCGACATAAAGGAGGAGGAAGGGCCGTTCCGTTACAGCAACAATTCGTTGGACCCGCGGTTCTTCTGCATGGTGGCGCTGAAGGCGGACATCGCCAGCGGATCGCCACGCGCGAGTTCCAGAGTCCGGTTGCTCAGCAAGGCGGGCGATCCTAATCCCCACATCGCTCAGGGCGCATTCGCTGCGCTCTTTGACACATCATCCTTGCCCCTTGCGCTGACGTGGAATGCGGCCGTGCTCGCATCCGAGCTTTTCTCGAGCCATGTCTCCGTCAGGCTCGATGAAGCAGACGAAAGCGCACAGGCGACCCATCATCGTGAGCAGGCGCTGACGCGGGCTATTGCACGCATGGAGGCCTCTCCTTACGCTGAAGAACTCGTCGCTCCTCCTGCTGCTTGGGTGCTTGAAAGCGGGACGCCAAAGAGGCGCGTGCGCCGGGTCGCCAACGAGGAGACGTGGACCTATCCGTCTTTTGACTTCAACCCGCAGTTTGCGGCCGAGATCATCAAGTCCTTTCCCATCGAGAAATGGGGTGAGCGGGAGGAGCTACGCCTAAAGCTCGTCGAATACGTGACCGAGCTTGTGCGATGGACGGCTGATCGCATCTTCCCACCCTTTGCCGAGGAGGATCGCAAGAGCGACTCACAGCTATACGAATGGCTCTTGGCCCTCGCCTGCCTCGTGGCGCGTGTGAGCGTATTCTGCCCTCCCGAGGAAGCAGCCAAGCGCTTTATCGAGCCGCTATCGAAGCACCGCCACCGCGATGTCCTCCTGCTCTATCTCGGCAATCTCACCGAAAGCATCACCTGCCGGCATGTCTACGATGCTCCGGCAGTTCCGCCAGTTGCGCTAGCGATCCTCGACAGCATCATGACCCGCATGTTGGCGGAGCCGGAGTTCTCGCCCACCAGCTACCGACCGGGCGAGATCCGCGACCGTGCTCTGGTGTCGATGCTGGAGTCGTTCTTGATGATCTCGGTGAAGGACGCGCCTGGCGCAGCGCGCTACGCCAATGGCGAGTGGCGCGACCTACCGCTTGTACTACCCCTCATCGATCGGCTCATGCAGTCCGCCGGATGGTCCGACGTCGTGATGGACAAATTCATGACCCTGGGCCAGCGCGCCGGTGCGCATCTTCCCATCGAGATGCTAAGCCGGTTGGTCGTGGCCAGTATGGATGCGGAAGGGTTCAGGCTTGAACGCTGGAATGACGCCGGGATACCGGCGAGCATTTCCGGGGTGATCCAGAAGCTCGCCGACGCCAACCATCCGCTGACGCAAGCGCAAGCGCGGGACCTACTGCTCATCCTTGATCGGCTCGTCGACATCGGGGATCGACGTGCCGCCGCGCTCCAGCAATCAGAGCATTTTCGGAGCATCCAGATCGCAGCAGGCTAGTAACCGATCCCGGCAGAAGGGGGCCAGAGGATTTGTACAGGTATGGATACAGTAGGCCGTACTACAGTGCTGCACTACCCGGTGCGACCACGAGGAACTTTCACTGTGAGGGTGTAAATGAGTGAGTCTCATCCGAAGGACGCCGTCGAGGCTGCCGAATTCGGAAATTCGGTCTCGGATAACGACCTTCACGATTCGCTGTCCGCGACCATTGCCCGCTTCTCCCACTTGAAGGCAATTCTCCCTGCTGATTGGCCACATGGGGCCAAGTTTGGGATCACCACGGCCAAGATGGCTGACTTCGCGAAAAAAAAGGAAGTCAGTCGTTATTGGCATGCGCTAAACCTCCCGCTCTGCGTGCATGCGGCGGGCGCAGGTTACCCGGATTCGAAGGCAAGAACCCTTATGGAGTCGCTATTGCGAGTCTTAGACGGCTTCGCTCGGGATTTTGGGACGGAGCCAGGGGTACGAAAAACCTTAGAGCCACTCTGGACTGATTCAGCTTGGAACATTGATCCTCCCGAAATCTGGTCTGTAGTGGCAACAGCCTTCTTGGCCCAAACCTACCAATCAAACAAATTCAAACCCGTCGGATTTGGTCTCAAGATCGGCGAAGGCCAAAAGGACGCGGACATCCAGTTCCGACATCCCGACGGCACTGTTGTGCATGTCGACGTCGAAGCGTGGCATGCAGTCAAATTTGTAGGCCTAGACCCCGCGCAAGCTCGGGCTGAATTGCAACGTCGAGTCGAAGCTAAGTGCGGTAGCAAGTTCAAAGATCTGCCCAGCTCAGAGCTTGGAGTAGCAGCAATCGTTTGCATGGCTGCTGGCGTCCACTTCGAGCTGATGATGAAGTACTCAAGTTTGGCCGGTATGTACCAACTTGACGGCAGGTATACTGGTCAATACGGGTATGTGTACTGGGCGGGCGGAACTACGGATGGGCAGTCAATGTGGGTCGAGCTTTTCGATGAGCCCGCATTGAAAAAGCGTCTCGTAGAGGCGTCTAAAGATCGAGCATTGCCAGTGCTTGCTTGACACAATCTTAGCCTAGAGGGCTTCTAGTCCTTTGGCGGGTGGAGGGGGCGTACACCAGCATTAGGTCGAGCAGGCCGTCAGCGGCCGCGTCCCGCAGCGCATCCAGGCCGGGCCTGTCCAGACGTGAGCCGCTGTAGCCCTCATCCACGTAGCGGTGCTCGGCGGCCACTAAAAGCCCCATGCCCTCAGCGGCCTTCTCCAAGGCCGCCAGTTGCGAGGCCACCGTCCTCTCCTCCTGCTGGCGCGTCGTCGACACGCGCGCGTACAGCGCCGTCCTCTGTGTCATGGCCCTCCTCCTGGGCGTCCTCCTGGCCCACGGGCTGCTGACTGCGCGCGGCGGCCCCGGGGCCTGTCCTTCTTGCCGACGAGCCGCTGCGGGCTGCCTCCAGCAACAGCCTGACGGCTCTGCTCAGCCGCTCCGCGCCGTCCGGGGCCGGGCGCGCCCTCCACTTCACTTTCCAAACACGCTTGCCCATCCCGCTCGCCTGACGGCCTCTGCTGCTGAGGACACGCAGCGCTCGGCTGGGCGGCTACGCTCGAAGCCGACGAGCGCCTGGACAGCCTGAAGACCCGGCGATGGAGCGAGAAGCGGATGGGGTTTTTGCCGTTTGCGCCCTGAACACGTCCACTGCGAACGTCTTGCGCAGCAACCCCGCCCACTCCAGCATTCGGGTGCGCTGACGCTTGCGGCACATGGCCCGAGCTGCCGCCTCTGAAGCTGGTGCCTCCTCCTCGCCCGGGGCCTCCGCTGCGGAGAACAGAAATGGCCGGACTCTCGCCCCCGGGGCAAACACGCCATGGAAGCGTGCAGGGAGAATTCCTCCAGGAACACCGGGCGCGCAGGTGCCCACACGATTCGTCAGGGGCGGAGCGTGCGCTTCAGTGCTAGGCAATGCTGCCATGTCCGGCGACTCACCCGTCCCCACCCCCGGCGGTTTGCCCACCCTGCACTTCCCCCCCGAGCTCCCCATCTCGAGCCGGGTGGAGGACATCACCGCGGCCATCACCGCCCATCAGGTGGTCATTGTCGCGGGGGCCACCGGCTCGGGGAAGACGACGCAGCTGCCGAAAGTCCTGCTCGCCATGGGGCGCGGCCGCCCGCGCCAGATTGGCGTCACCCAGCCCCGGCGTATCGCCGCGACGAGCGTGGCGGCGCGCGTGGCACGCGAGCTCGGCACGGAGCTGGGCACGGACGTCGGCTACCAGATTCGCTTCGAGGACCGCTCGTCCCGGCGGACGGCCGTGAAGTTCATGACCGACGGCGTCCTGCTCGCGCAGATTCACGGCGACCCGCTCCTGAGCCGCTACGACACGGTCGTGCTCGACGAGGCCCACGAGCGCAGCCTCACCATCGACTTCCTGCTGGGGTGGCTCAAGCGCATCCTCCCCAGGCGCCCCGACCTCAAGGTGGTGGTGAGCTCGGCCACCATCGAGACCGAGCGCTTCTCGCGGTTCTTCGGGGGGGCTCCGGTCATCCAGGTGGAGGGCCGTACCTTTCCGGTGGACGTGCTCTACGAGCCTCCCCCCGAGGACGCCGAGCTCGCTGACTCCGTCGCCGATGCGGTGGCCGACGTGCTCTCGCTCGACCCGGACGGGGACGTCCTCGTGTTCCTCCCCGGGGAGCGGGAAATCCGCGAGGCCGAGAATGCCCTGAACGCGCGCGAGCTCCGCGGCACGGTGGTGCAGCCCCTGTATGCGCGCCTGTCGGCCGCCGAGCAGTCGCGCGTCTTCGCCACCATCCCCGAGCGCCGGGTCATCCTCGCCACCAACGTCGCGGAGACGTCGGTCACCATCCCGGGGATCGTGTACGTCGTGGACACGGGGGTGGCGCGCCTGTCGCGCTACGACCCACGCTCGGGCACCACCCGCCTGCACATCGAGCCGGTCTCCCAGGCCAGCGCCGACCAGCGCAAAGGGCGCTGCGGACGCGTGCGCGAGGGGATCTGCGTGCGCCTCTACGACGAGGCGAGCTTCACCACGCGGCCCGCCTTCACCGACCCGGAAATCAAGCGCACCGGGCTCGCGGGGGTCATCCTGCGGATGAAGTCCCTCGGCCTCGGTGACGTCGAGGACTTCCCCTTCCTCGACCCGCCCCAGCCGAAGTCCATCGCCGAGGGCTGGCGGGTGCTCGAGGAGCTCGGGGCCATCGAGGGCAAGGAGCGCACCCTGACGCCGCTCGGGTACCAGCTCGCGCGCTTCCCGGTGGACCCGCGCATCGCGCGGATGATTCTCGCCGGCGCCGAGTACGGGTGCCTGGACGAGGTGCTCATCGTCGCCGCGGCGCTCCGAGAGGGTGTCAAAGAACTCGAGCGACGCGCTCTGGCACCACCCGCGGCGGGAAGGAGAACGGCGGAAAGGGCGCTGAGAAATCCCCTCGGCCCCAGCAAGCCGCCGCCTCTCCCCCACTGCCAGTTCCTCTCTTCCCCGTTTGCGCCAGCGCTTCGTCCAGTTGAACTACCGGAACAGCCGCCGCGCCGACCCCAGCAATTGCGGCAGACACGTCAGGCCCGGCCACTCGGCGCTCCTCTCCACCAGCCCCTCCTTCACCCCGTGGGCCAGCACGTAGCGCAGCTGGCCCACCACGGCCGTGTCGTCCAGCACCGGCTCCGCCGAATACCGCCTCTCCCAGAAGCCGCCACTCCAGTCCACCAGCCGGCCCACCTTCTTGGACAGGATGGAGCGCAGGTACTGCATGAAAGAGGCGAGCGCGGCTCCCCGCGCCCACACCAGCAGGTGGAAGTGGTTGGAAGCAAAGGTGAAGGCGTGCAGCCGCACAGTGCCCGCACTCTGCTGAACGGCTCGCGCCAGCACGCTCGTTTCGAGTCCTTTGACACCGTCTCCGGATTCAGGGTGTGTAGAGTTCCGCCTCGATTTCGTACCCTCCAGCGATAAGCACGCGACCGCCGGGCAGCAATGTCGCCGTGGGGAACGGACGAGCCAAGGACATGGGGCCAGTATTTCTCCATGTGCCCAGAGTCGGGTCATATACCGCCGCGTGAACAGGGCCACCTGCGACGAGCACCGTGCCGTCAAGCAGCAACGTCGCCGAGTGCACAGAATTCGTTGAAGGCATAGAGCCAGTGGCTTTCCATGTACCCGAAGCTGGGTTGTACAACTCCGCTGTAGCTAGATAGGCGGAGCTCCCACCTGCATTAGCAGTTCGTCCTCCTGCAACAAGGACTGTGCCATCAAGCAACAGCGTTGCTGTAGCGTAGTACCGAGGCGTCGACATAGAGCCAGTTGCGCTCCAAGTACCTAGAGCCGGGTCGTATATCTCTGCAGTTGCACGCCCAAGGGTTTCGGAGTTTTCGTAGTACGAGCCCCCCACGACGAGCACCTTGCCATTGGGGAGCACCGTCGCCTCGTGATTGCTACGAATCGAGGTCATAGTTCCGGTAGCACTCCATTTGCCCGAGATCGGGTCGTACACCTCTGCTGTTGCGAGCCCATCTCCTCCTGCGACGAGCACCTTGCCATTGGGGAGCACCGTCGCCGTGTGGCTTCTGCGGGGCCAGATCATCGAGCCAGTCGCGCTCCAAGTCCCCGCCACCGGATCATACACCTCCGCTTTCGCGTTCGGGCTGCCACCATAGTTTCCCCCTGCAACGAGCACCCTACCGTTAGGTAGCGACGTGAGCGTGTGGTTCCACCGGTCCTGGGCCATGGTTCCGGTAGCGCTCCATGTGCCCGAGACCGGGTCATACACCTCCGCCGTCGCGAGCACACCGCCTATGCTCACTCCACCTGCGACGAGCACTTTGCCTCCAGGTAGGGGCGCCGCTCGGAACCAGTGACGAGGCACTGCCATAGAACCTGTCAAAGCCCAACTTGAGGAACAGACCGGCAGCCCCGCCACTGAAAAGCTCTTGGTGACCGTGAGGTTGAAGGCATTGGTAACTGTGGCGGTGATGTTAGGGTTCGCGCCTCCAATGACACAGCCGGGCGCGGTCCAGATGAGGCGACTGCGGGAGGCACCGTTTTCTGGTGTGCCTATAGTGCCCACCGTGGCAGCCCAGGAGAAGGTGAGCGCAGAGGCCTCCGGGTCGCTGGCCTCTACCTCGTAGGTGATCACTTGGCCCGCAGCGGCCGTGTCCGAGGAGCGGTAGGAGCGGACGATGACGGGAGGAAAGTGATTGATGGGGGGCGTGTTGCTCACGCATAGCGCGACGGTGCCTGTGTTCTGCCCTTCATGTCCGTCAGACACAGAGACAATGAGGCGGCAGTTGTTGCAGGCGCCAGCAGGCACTTCCGAAGGAGTGAACTGAGCCGCGTTGGAGGAAGCATTGGCCCAGGTGCCAGCGCAAGTGGCACTCCAAGAGTAAGAGAGGCTGTCCCCGTCCGGGTCAGAAGCCGAGACGGAGACAGCAGTCCTCTGACCGACGGCCAACTGCGTGGGCGTGGCAATGACTGAGGCCACCAGGGGCGAACTGTTGAAGGAGATGGACAGCTTCGCCTCCCCCTCGCCTGCGCTCTGGATGACGTTGATAGCTAGGGCGATGCTGGAGGACAGGCCGCCGGAGTCCGTCACGGTGAAGGTGAGCTTTTGAATGCCCGTGGAGAGAGGCGCTGTCCACGATGTGGCTGGGGCAGAGGAAGAGGAGAAAGAGCCGGCGGAGGAGGACCAAGCGTAGGAAAGGGAGTCTCCGGGGTTGGGATCACGAGCCGTGGCCTGTAGAGAGATGGAGCCACCGACAAGCACCGAAGTTGATGAGGCGATTAGGGACTCAATTAGCGGGGCCTCATTCTCGAACGGGAGCGGCTCGTTGATCTGCTGGAGGGTGATGGCGACGAGGGTGGCTTGACCTGCGGAGATGGTGACACCGGAAACGGCGCCCTCGAAGACCAGGGTGTCCGAAGAGTCGAACGCCTGTGCGATGAAGGAGCGATTGGCGCCCGCTGGGATATTGCCGATGACGCCGCCCCAGACACCGTTGGTGGGTGCGAGTTCCACGGTCACGGAAGGGATACCGTCGGCACGAGAGGTGACGGAAACGCGGGAAACGTTGGAGTCGAGGGCTTGGCGCATAGAGACAGCGAACTGCGCCGAGCCGGTGTCAGAGGAAGAAGCAGTACAACTCGCTAGAAGCACCACAGCCAGCAATAGGGGTATCCGACAAATACGGGAAGATAGCATTGCCTGTGCCTCGCGTGTTTTGGTTTGCCAGCCTTTGGAACTGGCGTGCTGATCCTAAACCCGCAGCAGATCGCTGAGTGACGACGAGTGAAGCATGAATGCCCAATAGTGAACAAGTGAAAACCAAAGGCCCGCTCTTTCTGGGTGAGAGAACAGGCCTTCGGGGCCGCCCAGGTCGGGCCGGACGATCGGCTCAGCTACTCATGCGTGGGCGTGGCTTCTGGCGGGCCTTGGAGCCCACGCAGCCTCCCGTCGCGTCACCCGCCTCCCCGGCCGCTCCCGCCAACTCCGTAGATGCCCGCGTGCTCGCGCTCATCGCCGCGCGGCTGGGCGCTCGCGCCCACTCCCTGGAGTCGCACCAGCCCCTCACCCGGCTGGGGCTGGACTCCCTCGCCGCAGTGGAACTCGCGCACACGCTGGAGCAAAACCTGGGCGTCGCCCTGCCCATGAAGACCCTGCCGCAGGGCGTGAGCGCCTCCGAGCTGGCCCGGGAGCTCTCCTCGCTCCAGGCCTCCACTTCGCCCCGGGGCTCCATCCCCCGCGCGCCTCGTGACCGGCCCCTGCCCCTCTCATTATGGTGTGCGCGACAGATGCAAGAATCTGCTGTTTCATCTTTGCTGGCGCGGTCTCCTGACGCTCTGAGGAAAGGATCCTCGCCCCCCGTATTGCCTGAAGCCTGCCAATCCGTACACTCCACCAGGCGAGGGAACTCCGGAGGGCATTGGGCAATAAGTTCGAGTTTCGCACTTTCTAGCGAGGTCAAGCCACGGCCTTCAAGGAACCGGGCAGCAGCAGGAGGGGGTTTTGTCGACCCTGTTTGCCATTGGGGTTCGTAGAAATCGCGGCACTCCCGTCATCGTCTCCAGCATGACTTCTAACGTCCTGCCGCCGCGCGCTCCAGCTTCGCCCCCCTGCGCAATCTTCAGGCAAGCTGCAAGGCGCCACCGGGAGCGAGGACTACTCAGCCCACCAGCGCATCCTCCGCTCGCTCCTCCTGGCCACCAGAAACTGCGAAACTCGAACTAAGAACTCGTTTTAAAAATGGACTCGATGGGTCAGGTCATCTGACCCAAGCCTTTCGCCCTCGGGGAAAATCGCCTTCCACCGTCGCTGTCCCCTCTGCAGGTCATGTGACCTGCCTGTTCTGGTCCATTTTTGAAACGAGTTCTAAATGGGTGCGGATCTTTGACGTGGCCCAGGCAGGCAGCGGCAGCGGAATGGCGGGCGTCAATCGTCAAGCGTCAATCGGGCTGTTCCAACAATCCTATAGCCCTATACCCCATGTATACCCACACACTCTCACATGCTGCCCATACATGATCTTTCTCTACAGGAGTTTATAGATTCAAGGCTTGACGGCTTGACGATGTGGCCGTTGCCGGGTTTGGGGACATTGGTGCATTGAACGGCAAGCAGCCGAGCCAGCGCGGAGCGGCACACGTCACTCGGCTTTGAGCTGGTTTTCTAAACCTCTATAGCCTCCTATCTCATACATGTTTACACACCCCCCCCACACTACACGACCTTCTTCGTATGGGGTTTATAGATTCAGATCGTGACGGCTTGATCGCGTGCCGGTGCTAGGGTTGCCCTGAGCGTGCCGCGCCTGGAAGGATGCCCCCCGCAAGTCTTTCCGATGCGTGGCCGCTTTCGACCATGCTCGGAGGTCGCACACGCTCAGAAAATTTCCAATAAATCTCGCGGGCACCGTTGGTTTTGCTGTCCGTCCCTCCCGGAATCTTGCCGAAACCGCCCCCATAACCGACTGGATGCCGCTGCGTCGTTGCCGTGAGCAGAGCAGGCACACGTCGGCACGCTCCACCGCACCCGTGCCGTTGCTCGCGTCCTGGCGCCTTCGCCCAAACCCGAGCGTCGGCTGCTGTTCCCCCCTTGGGTCCCTCCACAGGTCCGCCGTGCCGTTTCTCTCGTCCAGGCGGCCCATGGGCCCCGGCGCACCGACTGCGACGCTCCTGAAGCCCTCCATGGCGTCCCACTGAGCCCTTGGGCTGCCGTTGCGCCCTCCGAGCCCGCCAGAGGTCCGCCATGCTGTTTCTCGCGTTCGGCTCCCCCGGCGCACGTATCCGCTCGGCGGAGCGGTGCAGCGTGGAGACGGAGATGTGGTAGGGGGCGCGCCGCCTGGTTCGACCGGGAGGAGCGGCGCTCAGGTCGTCGCGGGCGAGGCAGAGGGAGCCCGTGCGGCGGCCTCGCGCGAGGCCTTCCACATGGGCGGCAGCAGTTCCTCGAGTCGGCGCTGCGGCCAGCCCTGGGCGAGTTTCTCCAGCACGTCGGCCAGGTACGCCCACGGGTCCACGCCAGCCAGCACGCAGGTGGCCACCAGCGTGTACACGCACGCGGCGCGCTCGGCTCCCGCGTCACTGCCGGCGAACAGGTAGTTCTTCCTGCCGATGGCAATCTCCCGCAGCCGTAGCTCCGAGGCGTTGTTGTGCAGTGGCAGCCGTGCGTCTTCCAGGAAGCGGCTCAAGGGTTTCCACTGGTTGATGGCATAGCGGCAGGCCTGGGCCAGTGGACTCTTGGGTGGCTCCGCGTTGTATGTGTTGGCCACCCAGCGCCCCAGTTGCTCGGTAATGGGCCGCGAGAGCGTGTCACGCCTGCGCAACCGCTCGGCGTCGTCTACCCGCGACTCACTGGCTTCGCGCTCCACCTCGAAGAGCCGGCCGATGAGGGAGAGAGGCAGCGCCGCCCGCGTGTCGCCGGCTTCCAATGCCTCGACGAAGTAGCGCCGGCAGTGGCTCCAGCACCCCACCTCCACCGCGGTGGCGCCCTGGCGAGTGAAGAGCTTGTCGTAGCCCTTGTACCCGTCCACCAGCAGCCAGCCTTTGCGCTCGTCCAGGAAGGACAGCGGCCCCTCCTGCTTCCAGTCTGGCGTGTACACGAAGGCCGCCCAGGTGGTGTCCCCCAGGTACACCCACATGTGCCCGCGCTTGAGGCCATTGGGGTGCTCCCTGTCGAGCACCTTCAGGTGCGTGTCGTCGCTCTGCAGCACGTGCGAGGCCAGCGCCCTCTGGCCCACCTCCCGCGCCAGCGGCTTTAGGATGTCGGCCCCCGCCGCCACCCAATCCGAGAGCGTCGAGGTGCGCAACTCCACGCCATGGCGCGCGTAAATTCCGCTCAGCCGGTGCAGCGGCAGGGCGTCCTTGAATTTGGACACCAACACGTGGGCCAGCAGGCCCGGCCCTGGCAAGCCCCCCTCAATCACCCTGTCGGCGGGAGGAGCCACCACCAGTCCGTCACCACACGGCCGGCAGGCATACTTGGGACGTACCTCCTCAATCACCTTGAAGTGGCCGGGCACCCACTCCAGCGTCTCGCTCTTCTCCTCACCACAGCGCGTCTTGTCCCTCCCACACGCCTCGCACCGCAGCGCCTCGGGCGGAGGCTGGTGGACGCGCTGCTCGCGCGGCAGGTGGGAGGGCAGCGGGCGGCGCCCGTGTCCCTTGCGCTCCTTTTTTCGTGACTCCTTGTTGGGCGGCTCGGACGAAGGTGGTGCGCCCTGCGCGACGCCAGCGTCCCCGGCACCAGGCGTCGCCGCCTGCTCCTGCTGAGCACCAGCGTCCTGCTGTCCCAGCTGTGTCAGAAACAGCGAGAGTTGCTCGGCCGACAGCTTCTCGCTGGTGCGGCCAAACCGCTGGCGCATCGCCTTGAGCAGGCGCAGCTCCAACTCGGCGTTCTTCTCCACCAGTTGCGTCAGCAGCCCCACCACCAGCTCAATGGCCTGCTCCTCCTGGCCCTCGGCCAGCAGCCCCCGTAGCAGCGCCGCCACGCCGTGCACGTCCGTCCTCTTCTTGCCGGGGGCCTCGCCGCTCATGACGCGCGACATGAGCCACGGCCCGGCCCCTCAACGCAAGAGGTTTTCTCACACAGGTGACTTGAGAGGTGGGGGCTGCCAGCGCGGCCGACGGACGCTGGCCTTCAAATCAATCCCTTCCAAGAGCAGGGTGAGTTCCACCGCCTCGAGCGTCACGGCGCCCGTGTCCTCCGGCGGCGGACGCGGCAGTCGGAAGCTGCCCTTCTCCAGTCTCTTGGCGAAGAGACAGAAGCCTCCAGAGTGCCACCACAGCACCTTCACCATGTCGCGCGTGCGGTTGAAGAAGACGAAGAGGTGTCCACTCAAGGGGTCCTCTCGCAGTACCTGCCGCGCCAGCAAGGACAGCCCGTCGAAGGACTTGCGCATGTCCACCGGCTGGCTCGCCAGGTGGATTCGCACCGAGGCGGGCAGCGTCAGCATGCTTCCTCCAACGCCCTCACCAGCCGCGCCAGCGCGTGCGCGTCGAAGCCGGGCTCCACCCGGACGCGGCGGCCCCGGGCCAGCACCACTTCCATGCTGGCTCCGCTCGGTGCCTGCTGTGCTTGTGACGACGGCTCCGCCTCAACCCGCACCGGGATGAACGCGAGCGCTGGGTTCGCCTCCTCGGCTCTCCGCTTCTTCCACCACCTCAGCCGCTGCGGCCCAAGCCCATGGCGGCGGGCGAACTCCGCCACCGACAGCCCGCTCGCCTCTTGGGCCTTGAGCACCACCTGCGCCTCGGCCTCCGACCAATAGTTGCTTGCCGCAGCCTTCTCCAGCGTTGCGTCCACTCTTTCCGTGTCGCGTCCCATGTCTGCACCTCCTGGAACGCGACCCTGAACGGCTCCTCCCTCTCGCGGAAGGTGTGGTCCGCCGAGTGCTTACCGGCGCACTGACTGCGACGCTCCTGGCCCTCCACGGCCCCACGTTCGCACTGTGGCTGCCTCCCCGCTGGTGCCGCCCAACGGCCCGAGTCGCTGGTGCGTCCGATGCCGCGCCCGTGTGCTCTCCAGGGATCCAAGGTGCCACAGCGCCTGCCCCCTCACCCCGGCAAAGTTCCGCAGCGTGCCATGGGCCGGACGAGTATCACTTTCGAAGGGAGCAGCGACCGAGCAAGGTTGGGCTACGGTGTAGCGGCTGTAGGTATGTTCTTTAGAAATCGAACTACCTGTTCTGCGGCGAGAATGACACTGCGGGCGCAAATACGTGCAAGGAGCAGGTTGTTCGCGACAGTCGCACTGCTGATGTAGTTGCTGGTGACGATGGGCTCTTCGTCTGTTTTTGCGAAATGCGCTATCGCGTCGCGGAATTCACCCTGTAAGTAGTCATTGAAGGCCTGCTGTACACTGCGACCGACCCACTTTCGTGCTTCCCCTTCCAACTCTGGATGGTCCTCGATCCGGATGTCGAGTTTGGGGAACTCAACTGCTCTAGATGCAGCTTCTCGACGTAGGCGCGGGAACAACCATCGAAAGGCGCCTTCCAGCACTTTTGCGTAGCAGAGGAATTGGTAATAGACGCTCGGGTTGGTGAGGGCCTCTCGGTAGAGCGCGTAAAAAGGCCGCAACTCGAGGTCAAAAACAGTCCAATTCCCCGACGGTGTAACCTTGCGGTAGGGGGCCACATAGGATGCAGTCAAGATTCTATTCTTCTCATCCCACAGCGCAACGTACCGAACAAAGATAGGAATATCGTGATTGAACGACATGTGATCTATCAGCGAGGCGAGCACATCGCTGTACTTATTGAGTACCTCTCTTGAGCTTCGTGCACGGCAGCGAAATTCAAGACCAGCAACCTCATTGGTGGAATTCAGAGCCATCTGGACTTCACCGAAGGTTGTCTGGAGGACGGCGAAGTTGAATCCAGGAGGCGCCTCGATAAGAGATGCACCATGAGTTGGATCCACCGAAATGCTCAAATCTCCCGAAAAGGAACCGGGCTCTTTGGCAAGATGAGCAACGATGCGGAAGTCCCGTTCCGAGGTGTCATTCATCGCTGCCATGCTGTACGCATGATCTCCGACAATACCAGGAGCAGGGCCAGCAACAGCGTGCAACTCGTGAGGAATGCCGGGGGCTCCAAGCTTTTCAGGCGGAATTGAGAGCGAAGACGAGCTATTCTCTCCTACTCGGGAAGTCGAGAGATGACGAAGGAGTTTCTTCGCCACCTGCCGGTTCTGTTCTTTTGTTTCTCGCTTACGACGTTCATCCCTCTTCTGCTTCGATCCTTTCGACATTAACGGCTCTCTCCTGCCTACCGACGCGCCGGTCCTGATTCAACTGAGCGGACTGGCCAAGACTGTGCGACATGATGGATTGGCCAGGGGTCACGCGTTCTTGTAATAACTAATCAGTCCGCGACAGAATTCCCGACCAGCCTCGCCTCTTGCTGGCGATGCTTTGAATTGGCTGAATTCCCTAGCGAGCTGCCGCGCTTCTTCGGGGGTGTCTAGAAAATTTGGATCCCGCCAAGAATGATAATAGATAAAGGACTCATACTGCCCAATATGGCTGGGCCCCAAATGCCCGTCGATGATGATTGCCGCATCCATGACCGTCCCCAAGAAGGCTTGAAGCCGTGTCTCGCTGAGACGAGTTGTAGGTGTGACATCGGGCAGATCGCGAATGAGCGAGAAGTCGCCTGAGCGACCAAACATGTGGCCGACAGAGTTCCGCATCCTTCTTATCTCTTCGAGATCCACAGTCATAGCTTCAAGTTGGGGCGGGACGTGCCCGAACAAGGTTCGATAATGGTTGAGCCTCTCTTGCCAGGTCCCTTTGGCGCAGTTTTCGGCAAGATCTATGAATGAATAATCTTTCCGAGTCTTAAGAAGACTAACCCCTTCAATTGCATGAGGTCTGCCCAATTGAACACCGGGATCCGACTCAAGCGCGAGGGACACAACAGAGCGGATGTAAATTTCGAAATATGAAGCTAGAGACATGAGAGCACTGAGTCTTGTCCAATTTTCGAATTCTTTGAACCTTTCATTCCACTCAACAGAGGTCTTTGGAACTCTATGGGCCTCTCGCGTGAAGTGAAATGCGGTGGCAGGTTCCGACGAAGAGAGTTTTATGTGTCTGTGGGCATGGTGTGCTGCTGGTGCATGCGCCCAGTACATGTGATTGAGTTCCGTGTGGTGCTCGCGAAACTTGACGAATGCCCAAGTTTTTCCGCCACGCCAAAGGTTAAATCTTTCAAACCTAATTGCCATTTTTTTCAATCCGAAGTTGATGCGTGGCTCTTGAACGTTTGTCAGTTAAGACACATCTGATCTATATGAAGTTTTAGCGGAAGGCATCGACGACGTATGCCGCTGCGGTGGAGCCGTCGAGGATGGCCATTCCGGGCTTCGACTCGGGCCGCTTCCGCATTTGGTCCCGGCTGAGCCGGGCCACTGCGCAGATAGGGAACTTTTCGCTGTCTGGTGGGTGGGCTTCGTAGTACCGGATCACGACTTGGGCGCCGCTAGTCCAGACCTGTCCGTACAAGCGAGTTGTCGATTCGAGCGTGCCGAAGTCGTCCTTCAGGATGCTCTCAATCGGTCCGTCGTAGAGCGTGAGCTGTTTCGCGTCGAGCTGGTTTGCATCGAGGTCCACCCAGGCGGCATCCCCGACGTGTAGCTTCAGTGCTCGCATCATCCTCTTGGCTTCCTCGGAGCATTCCTGTGGACCTGGAGTGCCGTCCGGGCGAAGCGTCACGCCGCCGGTTGTGGTGGTGCAACCGGAAGACGTAGCGAGCAGGACGATGGAGCTGAGCAGCAGGGCCTTGGTCGTGCGCATGAACGGCACTTCTACTGCCGAACCAGTGTGTGATCCATCGCAACAGCCACCTGTAGGAGACCGTCCCCACGGAAGATCTGGAGGGCCAGGTCGGCGAGCTGCCCCTGGTCCGTCTGGAAGGCGCTCTTGTCCACAACGACCGCGATCTTCCCCGATTGACCGGGAGCGATTTCGTTCCGGTCCATGCGAAGCGCAAAGGGCCGAGCCGTATAGCTGGTGAAGTCGCGCGTTAGGTAGGCACCGTCCAGCTTCCAGGACTCGCCGTAGTAGGTGTTCTTCAGGTGAATCACGACCGCCGCTTTTCCGGGGCCCTCAAAGACCTCGACCCGCGTGTCCATGTCCTCGTTTTTTGAGCGCCAGAATCTCACGCGGCGAAACGGCGTCTTCTTCACCTGTCCGTTCGCAAGCAGGATCGCGTAGGCATGATCGACCGAGTTCTCTTCCTTCTTGAACCGCTCGTTCTCCTCGCTCAGCTTGCGCTCGCGGTTGAGGGAGTCATACAGGGACGAGAGGATCTCGTTGTAGCTGTCGTGGTCCTTGAACACGTTGACCTGATAGTCGATCCATCCCCAGTCCTCGCGCCTCTTGGGCTTCACAAGGAACGTGAACTCCGTCCCGTCAACGAGCGTCACGAGCAGGGGCAGCGCCTCGCCGTCGTCGAGGTCACGCAGCGGCTCTAGAACCACCTTCTTGCCACCTACAAGCGGGGTCTCGAAACGCCCCTCCCACGCCAAGAACTTCGTCTTCTCCGGATCGACCTCCTTCTCGAAGCGGAGCGCCGTCACCACCTGCCAGGAAACGTAGATGGACGGAGCCTCCTGACCTGGATGGGCCGGCACCTTGAGGGTCCGAATCGTGAGCTTTTCTGCCTCATCCCTGGCCAGTGCCGGGGAAGCCATCAGGACGATAAGCAGGCCATACCTGAGAAGTGGGAAAGTGCCCATGGTGGGGCCAACGTAACAGGACGGGTGCAGGGCATTCAATCCTCGCGCCCCCTGCCTGTAGGCTGCCGGTCATCGTCCCTGTTCAGTGAGCCCAAGAATCGCCGGAGCCGACGCGGCAAGGCCCCGCGCGTAGGAACTCGCCAGCTAACAGCCACCCTGTCCGGCACGGGATGGCCGAAGAGGCGAAGGGAGGGAGCCGCATGTGCCCCCAGTGTGCCCCGCCAGCGGGGTTGGAGGGGGAACAGCGCGGGACGGGGCGGGATGATGAACCCGAGGAGAATCAAGGCGATAGCGGGTAACAGCGCGTCCTGCTTGGGGTTTTCCATCGTCCTGCCCACGGGGTCGAATCCCGTCGGGGACACTGAAACTGGGGCCGGAAGCTGCTGGAATCTCAGCGGTTTCCGGAATGTCTCCAAGCCGGAGACGCATCCCGCCCATCCTCCAGCATCTGGATGGCGCGGTGTTTCTCCCCTTCCCCAGGTGCATGTACCGCAGGGCGCATTGGACGCGTGCAGGGAGAATTCCTCCAGGAACGCCGGGCGTGCAGGTGCCCACACGATTCGTCAGGGGCGGAGCGTGCGCTTCAGTGCTAGGCAATGCTGCCATGTCCGGCGACTCACCCGTCCCCATCCCCGGCGGCTTGCCCACCCTGCACTTCCCCCCCGAGCTCCCCATCTCGAGCCGGGTGGAGGACATCACCGCGGCCATCACCGCCCATCAGGTGGTCATTGTCGCGGGGGCCACCGGCTCGGGGAAGACGACGCAGCTGCCGAAAGTCCTGCTCGCCATGGGGCGCGGCCGCCCGCGCCAGATTGGCGTCACCCAGCCCCGGCGTATCGCCGCGACGAGCGTGGCGGCGCGCGTGGCACGCGAGCTCGGCACGGAGCTGGGCACGGACGTCGGCTACCAGATTCGCTTCGAGGACCGCTCGTCCCGGCGGACGGCCGTGAAGTTCATGACCGACGGCGTCCTGCTCGCGCAGATTCACGGCGACCCGCTCCTGAGCCGCTACGACACGGTCGTGCTCGACGAGGCCCACGAGCGCAGCCTCACCATCGACTTCCTGCTGGGGTGGCTCAAGCGCATCCTCCCCAGGCGCCCCGACCTCAAGGTGGTGGTGAGCTCGGCCACCATCGAGACCGAGCGCTTCTCGCGGTTCTTCGGGGGGGCTCCGGTCATCCAGGTGGAGGGCCGTACCTTTCCGGTGGACGTGCTCTACGAGCCTCCCCCCGAGGACGCCGAGCTCGCTGACTCCGTCGCCGATGCGGTGGCCGACGTGCTCTCGCTCGACCCGGACGGGGACGTCCTCGTGTTCCTCCCCGGGGAGCGGGAAATCCGCGAGGCCGAGAATGCCCTGAACGCGCGCGAGCTCCGCGGCACGGTGGTGCAGCCCCTGTATGCGCGCCTGTCGGCCGCCGAGCAGTCGCGCGTCTTCGCCACCATCCCCGAGCGCCGGGTCATCCTCGCCACCAACGTCGCGGAGACGTCGGTCACCATCCCGGGGATCGTGTACGTCGTGGACACGGGGGTGGCGCGCCTGTCGCGCTACGACCCACGCTCGGGCACCACCCGCCTGCACATCGAGCCGGTCTCCCAGGCCAGCGCCGACCAGCGCAAAGGGCGCTGCGGACGCGTGCGCGAGGGGATCTGCGTGCGCCTCTACGACGAGGCGAGCTTCACCACGCGGCCCGCCTTCACCGACCCGGAAATCAAGCGCACCGGGCTCGCGGGGGTCATCCTGCGGATGAAGTCCCTCGGCCTCGGTGACGTCGAGGACTTCCCCTTCCTCGACCCGCCCCAGCCGAAGTCCATCGCCGAGGGCTGGCGGGTGCTCGAGGAGCTCGGGGCCATCGAGGGCAAGGAGCGCACCCTGACGCCGCTCGGGCACCAGCTCGCGCGCTTCCCGGTGGACCCGCGCATCGCGCGGATGATTCTCGCCGGCGCCGAGTACGGGTGCCTGGACGAGGTGCTCATCGTCGCCGCGGCGCTCAACCTGCAGGACCCGCGCGAGCGGCCAAGGGAGCTCGCGCAGAAGGCGGACGAGCTGCACCGGCGCTTCCGAGACGAGCACTCGGACTTCACGGGCCTGCTCAAGCTGTGGGCGTTCGTGCGCGAGGCCGAAGGCCGGGGGACGTCCCACCTGCGGCGCGTGTGCCGGGACAACTTCCTGTCCTTCCTGCGGGTGCGCGAGTGGCGGGACGTCCAGCGCCAGCTCGAGGAGACCGTCCGCGAGCTGCGCCTGCCGCGCAAGGGCCAGGGCGCCCCGGCGCGCGGGGACGCCCTGCACCAGGCGCTGCTCACCGGGCTCCTGTCCCGCATCGGCCAGTGGAATCCGGAGCAGCGCCACTATACGGGCGCGAAGCAGACGCGCTTCATGGTTCACCCCTCGTCGGCGCTCGCGAAGAAGCCCCCTGCCTGGGTGATGGCGTTCGAGCTCGTGGAGACGTCCCAGCTGTTCGCGCGCACCGTGGCGAAGCTCGACCCGGAGTGGCTCGCGGCGGCGGCCCCCCACCTGCTCAAGCGCAGCTACTCCGAACCGCACTGGTCGGAGAAGTCCGCGCGCGCCGTGGTGAAGGAGAGCGCGACCCTCTTCGGGCTGCAGGTCTTCAAGGAGCGCCCCGTGGCCCTGGCCAGCATGGACAAGGAGCGGGCACGGCTGATGTTCCTCGAGCATGCCCTGGTGCGCGGCGAGTACCGCACGCGGGGGGCGTTCCAGGAGAAGAACCGCCAGGTGCTCGAGCGCGTGGCACGCCTGCGGGACAAGGCCCGGCGCAGCGAGCTGCTCGACAGCGAGGCGCTGCTGACGTTCTTCGACCAGCGCGTCCCGGCGGACGTGACGGACGGGGCGAGCTTCGAGGCCTGGCGCCGCAAGGCCGAGGCGGCCGACCCCGACGTGCTCGTCCTCTCCATGGAGGATGCCCTCGCACACGACCCGGGCCTGTCCCCGGCGCACTACCCGGACGCCATCACCCTGCACGGCGCGTCCGTGCCGGTGACGTACACCTTCGACCCCGCGGCCGAGGACGACGGCATCACCCTGAGCGTGCCGCTGCTGCTGCTCGCCCAGCTGGTCCCCGGAGAACTCGACTGGACCATCCCCGGGTGGCAGCGGGAGAAGCTCGCCGCCCTGCTCGAGCAGGTCCCCCGCGCCCAGCGCAAGCAGCTGGGGCCGGTGCCGGACCTGGTCGACCGTCTCGAGAAGGAGCTGGTGCCCTTCCGCGGGCCGATGATTCCAGCGCTCGCGCGTGCGGTGTCCCGGCTGTGCGGCGTGGACCTGCCCGAGGAGTCCCTCCGGGCGGATGCCGTGGCGCCGTACCTGCGCATCACGCTCCGGGTGCTCGACGAGCGGGGAAAGGAGCTCGCGAGGAGCCGCGACGCCGACGCGCTGCTCGAGCAACACGGGGGACGTGCCCGGGCGGCGCTGCGCAGCGCGGCACCGGCCTCGGACTGGGAGCGCAAGGGGCTGACGGCCTGGACCTTCGGAGAACTGCCCCCCGTGGTCACCCGGCGGGTCGGTGGGCTCGAGATCCGCAGCTACCCCGCGCTCGTCGACCGGGGTGCCGCCGTGGACCTGGTGCTGCTCGAGACCTCCTCCGCCGCCGACGCGGCCACGCGCACGGGGGTCCGCCGGCTCCTGATGCTCGCCGCGCGCGGACACGTGGCCGTCAGCGCCGCGCGCATGCCGCCGCCCTTCCCGTCCCTGGACGGCGCGCCGCCCGCGCGGGGCCAGGCCGACGCCTTCCGGGCGCTCGTCCTCGCACGCGCCGTCGACGATGCGTTCAAGCTCGCACCGGGTGCGCCGCTGCCCCGCACGAAGGCGGACTTCGAGGCGCTGGTCCGTGAGGGCTCACCGCGCATCGAGCGTGCGGCCCGGGACTGGGCGGAGGCCGTCATGGCCACCTCCTCGGCGCTCGCCGCGACGCTCGCCGCACTCAAGACAGCATCCAAGGGGCCGAGCGGCTCGGCGGCCGTGCGGGACATCCGCTCGCAGCTCGGGCACCTGTTCCCCGCCAACCTCATCGAGTGGATTCCCTTCGTGCGCCTGCTGGACTACCCGCGCTACCTCCGCGCGGCCCAGGCACGGCTGGCGCGTGCGGTGGCGAACCCCGGCAAGGACGCGGGGAAGGCCGAGCCCTTCACCCCCCTGTGGGAGACCTTCCTCGCCAGGCGCGCCACCGTGCGTGACCAGGAGGCGGCGCGGGAGCTGCGGTGGGCCTTCGAGGAGCTCCGCGTGGCCATCTTCGCCCCGGAGGTGACGACGCCCGTGTCGGTGACGGTGGCGAAGGTCGGCGCGGCCCTCGCGGCGCTGCGCTAGAAGCGAGCGGCTGCGCGGCCGAGACGAGCGCATCGGCATCCTCGCAAAGAAAAAGCCCAGCAACCCGGTGAGATTGCTGGGCTTCTGAATGTGGAGGCGGCGGGAATCGAAGTCGCCTCCGGAGGCTTCCGGCGAGAGCGCTCCAGCGCGGTTGAGAGCCGTTTTCCTGGAAACTCCGGCCAAAATCGACGTGAAGACACTCGGCGCCAGCGCCTCGTCCAGCCTCAGCCAGGACACGACCCGGCGTGAGAACACGGTCTACGCGTTCTTCATCCAGCAGCTCTTCAGCGTCCGCGCGGACATGCGCGGCGAGCGCCCCATCCACGCGCTCTTCAACAACAGCTTCACCGTCGCGGACCTGGAGAAGACGATCCCGTGAAGTAGACCCTTCCCACAGGACTCGTCAGGTCAGCAACCCGGGAACGGGTGAGGAAGAAACCCCGTCGCGTTGGGGGCTCACCTCACCAGCCCGTATGCGGCTCGAACTCATATACGAGGAACTTCATGTCCCGGGCAGGAGCGAACTCGTACACGTGGACACGATAGGCGCCGGGCTCCAACTCCAGCTCGAGGGTGTCGCCGGGATGCTCGCCAGGGGCACCGGCATCCATGAGGACCAGAGGGGAGCCCTCCAGTCGGATGGCAACGGACTCCAGTGGACCTCGAAGCTGGGCAGGTACCATCGCCGCCACGGTGGATTCCGCGACACCGGGCGAGGGCGCGTAGACCCACCTCACCAGGCAAGGCCTTCCGTCCAGAGCGGAGACCGCGGTCTGGAGAGGTTCGTCGCCCAGCACGAGCATCTCGCCCCCGGCCTTTTCGATGACTCCCACGTAGCCCTCGACGCCACAGGCCCGCTCATAGTCGGAAGGCACCCCGTACGTTCCCCGCCAGTGCGGCAGCAAGACCTTGGGGAGGAGCACCAGGGGTCCTCCGGCAGAGGAAATCCACGGCATGGGTTCACCCATCACTTTCGTCGCAGCTCCGCGTTGACCTCGCCTCCCTGCTTGAGGCTGCATGCCTTGCAGTGGGGAAAGAGTCGTTGGGGCTGGCCCGGAGCCAGTTGGCTGGGCGGTTGATGATCCGGGATGAAATCGCCGCTCTTCGTACCAGGATTCCTGGTGCCACACGTGTGGCACCCGTGTTTCCTGCCGATTTCATTCACGGCCTCGCGCTCCGCCGCCGTGAAATCACGCCCGGGCCCTCTGGCGGGGATCGACTCCGAGGCATGTGGTCCAGGCTCGAGCGTACTTCCCGTGGGGAAGCTTACGCCTTCGGGGCGAGCCGACATGGCCACCGCACCGGGGGCAAGAGCGATGGTGAAGGTCCCCTCGGCGGACAGGGCCACGGAGCCCACCTCGCCCACCGCGGCCCACTGCAGGCCCGCCTGGGACTCCGCCAGGGCCGTGGCCCTCACGGCACCGGGCAATCCCGGTCCCTTCACCGCCAGTCCCGCCGTGTTCCCAATCGCCGCCGTCGTCAGCAGGACGAAGACGCGCGCGGAGTTCTTCCCAAGCACCCGGCCAAACCGCTCACCCGCCTCACGCAGCTCAGTGAAGGTGGTAGCCCGATCCGCTTCCAACACCAGCAGACTCCAGCCCTGGATGAGGCTCCAGACGGTGTCCACACCCAAGTAGGCGATGAGGCCGACCGTCAAGCTGGCCGCCACGCCCTTGCTCACCGGCTCGGGCAATACCCAGAGCATCATGTATATGGCCATAGCGGACACGAGGGTGGCTCGTACTGCCTCTGGACTGGCCATGTCCTTCAAGGCGTCCATTGTCTCGTTCCACACCGAGCCGAGGGCGAACTCCAGGGCCAGGGCGTACCGGCCCTCCGCGCCGAACACGAGCTCTTCCTTCAGCAGCGAGAGGCAGTCTCTGGAGCGGCCCTGGCGCTCGCACCAGAGCCGGTAGGCGCGCGTCATTTCAAGACACACCTGGGGGACGGACTGCGTCGCTTCCGCCTCGGAATCCAGGTACAGGCGCTGCCCCGTCCACTTCAGGTAGACCTCCTCGTGCCAGAAGGAGTCGAACATCAGCCGCCGGGCGTGTAGCAGGGGATTTGCGGCAGGCCGTACATCCCGCGCCAGCTCGGCCAGTGACTCCTTGAACTCGCCCGTGCGCAGTTGCACGGGCGACTCGCCGCCACGTGGAGTGACGACGAAGGCATCGCCGTCACCCGTGTCCAGGCGCACGGCCCGGGAGGCGGTGCCACACCCGACGAGCGCCACCAACAGCAGAAACGCCAGCACGAGCGCGATGCCTCGAGGAAACCGCTGCACACCCGCCGGGCGCGAACCAACAAGACACGTGGGCAAGCCACACCTCTCTCCCAGCAAGCCGCTCGGGTTGGACGCTGCGTCCCGAGGAGTAGAGGAAACAAGCGGTGCGCCCGTCAATCGTGCTGGGCGTCTGGCCGGGACGGCGCACTTGCCCTTGCCACCCTCGGCCTCGCGCACCCAGTTGCGCGGAGCCGACTCGGTCAGGTCCAGGTCCTTGGCCACCTGGGGCAGGCTCTTGCCGCCCACGCGCACCAACCGGACCGCATCGGCCCTGAACTCCGGGGTAAAACTCCGCCTCTTCGCTCCATGAACACTACCTCCCGTGTAGCCGACTTATGAGGTGTGTCCACAAAACCGGGGCAGGCTCACTTGCGGCTCACGCTGCTCGATCGCGTGGTCTCGCTGGCCGAGGAGGGCATCGACCTGGGAGTGAGGATTGGATCGCTCCCCGACTCGGCGCTGCGGGCCCGCCTCGTTGGCCATGTGCGCTCGGTCATCTGCGCGAGCCCGGCGTATTTGAAGCGCGCGGGCGTGCCGAAGAACCCGGAGGCGTTGGCCAGCCACGCGTGGCGGCGGTGGCCTTCCTGGAGCTCGCGTCCGAACGGCTGCGTGCTGCTCTTGCACCGCTCGCGCTCCCATGACAGGCCTGCCCTGCGCACGGGCCTCGGCCTCCACCTCTCGCGGCAGTGCTCGGCCTACTTCTTCGTCGGCGCCCGAGCCCGACCCGGCCGAGAAGGGGTACCGTTCCGGTTTTCAGACCGTATGCCGGTGAGCGCGAGGCGCAGCAACCGGCTCGCGGTGGTCGGATCGTCTTCGGTGGCGACGGCGATCGCGTTCGCCAGGAGTATCAGATCCTCCGCGGTGGCGTCGGCGTGAAGCGCGCCCACAGACGAGGCGCGTGTCACCAGAACCTTCAACACGTCGAGCAGCATGCCGGTGCAGCAGATCTCTTCTGGTGAGAGGCCATCCGGGCCGGCCAGCAGCGCAGCGGCAAGCCCGCGATGGGTCGCGGTGTAAACCGTCAGCTCCTCGAGCCATGCGGCCAGCTCAGCGCTGGGGTCCTCGCCCGGCTGCGCGGCTGCCCGCTCACAGAGCTGCGCGACACCGGCGCGGAATACCGCCTCCAACAGCGCCCGCCGCGACGGGAAGTGCCGGTGCAGGGTCGCGGAACCTACCCCCGCCCGCCGCGCGATCTCCTCGAGCGACGCCTGCGCGCCTTCCCTGCCGACCAGCTCCGCGGCGGCGGCGAGGATCCGCTCCCGGTTGCGTCGGCCGTCCGCTCGCAACGTCTTCACACGATCCACGGCGCTCCTCTTCTCGACAAACGGGGTGGTCCTCCATATCTTGCCACCGAAGTCTAAACGGTGGGGCACCCCACTTACAGGAGATCCGCATGAACAGCAGCGCTCCCGTTCTCGTAACCGCCGCCACAGGGCGACAGGGCGGCGCCACCGCCCGGGCTCTGCTGGCCGAAGGCAGCACATCCGTGCGGGTGATGGTGCGCAGCCCGGACGCGCCGAACGCGAAGGCCCTCGCGGCGGCCGGCGCCGAGGTGGTCGTCGGGGATCTCGACGATCCGCGGTCGCTGCGCGCCGCCTGCGCCGGGGCACGGGCGGTGTTCTCGATGCAGTCGCCCATCGTCTCCGCGACCGGCGTGGACTACAGCAAGGAGCGCGAGCAGGGGAAAAACCTCGTCGAGGCCGCGTTGGCCGAAGGCGTCGGCACGTTCGTGCACACCGCGACGTCGGGCGTCGGCGACCACCGTAACGTCGAGGGCTGGGCCGAGGGTCTCTGGAAGTCCCACGAGGACTACTGGGAGAACAAGCTCGCGACCTGCGAGCTCGTGCGCAACGCCGGCTTCGACGGCTGGACCATCATCCTGCCCGCCACCTTCATGGACCAACCCATGCTCGATCCCGCCTGCTTCGCCGACGGGCGGCGGCTGGTCACGGTGATCAGGACCGATCGGCCCATCGGGCTCATCGCCCCGGAGGACATCGGCAAGGCAGCCGCGGCGGCGATCAACGACCCCACCAGGTTCAAAGGTGTGACGCTGCAGCTCGCTGGCGACCTGCTCACGATTCCTCGGATCGCCGAGATCCTCTCGCGCCTCGACGGCAAGGAGTACGTCGTGCAGTCGGGCACGGTCGAGGAGGCCGTCGCCGCCGGCCTGCATCCCGGCGTGGCGCGGGGCCTGACGTACATGAACGTCGCCCCGGTGCTGGCACGGCCCGAGATCGCCCGCTCCTACGGTCTCTCGCCCATGAGCTTCGAGACGTGGGCCCGCCAGCAGCGAAGGATGGCCTGACCCCTGGCCGGTGTGGCTCGCCAGCCAGTTCCCGGTGCCGCGCCGGATTCCCGCCTTTCCCAGCCACCGGTTCGTCTTCCGAAGCAACAGCCTCCAGGCTCAAGCGGCGGCCGCGCAGGCCGGATACGGCATCGTGCTGCTGCCCTGTTTCCTGGCCGCGAGCTACCCTGGCCTCGTGCGGGTCCCGTTCGGCCCGCTTCCGCCCGAGCGCGAGGTCTGGATATTGATGCGCCGCGACGCGGCACGGGCACCCCGGGTCAAGGCGGTGGGAGACCATCTGTTCGAGCTCTTCCGCGACGAGCGCACGCTGCTGTCCGGGGCCCAGGCGCAGGGGGAGTAGCCAGTTGTCCGCGCCGACGCAGGCCACCTTTCGCGAGGCCAGCCAGATGGAGACCTCAAGCCGTCCCGCGCCCCCTCCTGGCTACGGCAGCCCCACGGAGCCCACGCCCGCGTGGGTGAGCGACTCCCAGGACATCTGCAGGTCCGTGGCCTGTCCGCCCGCGCGCACCCTCGGGAGGAGCGCCGCCGTCGAGGGCATGGAGCGGCCCTTGCGCACCCCGTAGTGGTTGTAGAGGATTTCCCACGTCGGGAGGAGCTGCACCTCCATGGTGTTGTTCGGCACGCGCTGGCCGTTCTTCGTCACGAACTCGCTCCGGCGCGCGCAGAACCAGGGGTCGACGGAGATGGTGGCCTGCGCGTTGTTGTCCGGCGCATAGGGCACGAGGTAGCGCGCCATGAACTCGGCACCGGCGATGAGCCGCGTCTCCTGCTCGGAGTAGAGGTCCACCCCCTGGATGAGCGCCGTCTCCGCCGCCTGTGAGACGGAGGCAATCGACATCGTCGCGTGGCCGAAGTCCCGGCACGCCTCCATGGAGATGCCATTCACGCGCGCCGTGCCGAACTCCGTCTGGCCCCGCCAGCTGCTGAGCAGCACCCCATCCTTCCAGCGTCCGTCCGCGGTGAGCTGGTCCGGAGCGGCCACGGGCACCGCGCCATCGCTCGTCAGGTAGTAGGTCTCCCGCACGTGCTGGCGCCACATGGCGAGCGACTTGTCGAACAGCGCCTTGTCATCCGTGTAGACGGCGATGTTCATCACCCCGTTCGTCATGGAGTTGTTCCAGTTGGAGCCGCCGCCTGACCAGCCGTTGACGATGCGCGGAAGCATCGCCCGCTTCAGCATGTCACCGAACTTGAGGGCCCGCTCCTGCGGCCAGCCCGCGCCGCTGTAGCGGAGGATTTCCGCCGCGCGCGGGAAGAGCTCGGCGAGCCAGGCCGCCTGGAGCGGGCCGTTGTACGTGCTGATGTCGCCATTGACGAAGACGATGGTCTGGAGCGTGTTGGCGTACGCGTCGAGGATGCGGATGGCGGCATCCGCGTAGCGCTGGTCCCGCGTGTGGTACCAGAGCAGCGCGAGCGTATAGGCGTGCAGGGCGTCCTGCCGGGAGTCGTTGCAGCCGATGTCCGTCGTGTCGCCGCTGTTGCCACACTGCATCGTCGTCACCGGATGAGGCGTCCAGGCCGTGTTCGCGTACGTGCCACCGGCGGCCTTGCTGAACTGGCTGGCCCACGGCTGCGCACCGGCCGCGATCTTCGCCTTGACGAAGTCGAGCTGCGCCTGGGAGACGTGGAGCCCCGGGTGCACGAAGCCGGGCGTGTACGTGACGGTCAGCTGGGGGCGCTGCGCCAGCGTGGTGGCCTCGGACGAGGCGACGTCCAGCCCGTCCATGTTCGTGTCCGCGTCCAGCACGAAGCCCCGGTTGCTCGCGGGGTTCTTCACCCACGCCTGGACCGCGGCGAGGCCCTCGGCCCCGAGCGTCACGGAGTAGGTGCCCGTGACGGTGGGAAGGATCGTCCCCAACACGGTGGCGCCCCGGTCCGCCGCGCCACGAGCGCCGGGAGCACTCCACGTCGTCGTCGACGTGGCCCGGGTCCAGGTGGCCTGGGACTCGCTCCAGTCGCGGCTCGCGGCATAGAGGAAGAAGCCCTCACCGCTCGTCCGGTTCGTCACGGTGAAGGTCAGCGTGACGGACCGCACCGTCGCATTCGAGGGGATGGCGCTCAGGTCGAAGCGCAGCAGGGCGTTGGCGCTCAGCCCGGTGCCCGCCGGGCTGTCGCGGTCCATCCGCAGCACGGTGTCCCCGCCTGCGTTGGTGGACGGGGCGGTCTCCTGGAGCCACGTGTCGGTGACACCCGCGTACGAGGAAGACGGGGACACGCCCCGCTGGAAGGACACCGTCACGTCCGGGGCCAGCGCGCCCTCGCCTACCGTGACGTCATCGGGTCCGCCCGGGCTCGGGAGCCCGGGTCCGCCACACGCGATGACGGTGCCCGGAAGAAGAACCAGCGCCAGATGGCGCAGCCACATCGAGAGACACATGCTCACCTCAAGCTCCGAATTCCGAAAGAATCGAAATCCATGTTCAATCGGAGTTATCGCGCGAGGGGCCGCGCGGTTGCGTGCGCGGGACCCGGGGGTTCGTGAATCCGGACTCCTCTGATAACGTGCTTTCCCGGATGGACTGCCCGGACGAGACCACACTGAGCGACTTCCTCGAGGGGCTGCTCGAGGTGGAGCACCGGGTGCGCGTCCTGGAGCACATGGAGGGCTGCTCCGAGTGCCAGCTGCTGGTGGCCTTGAGCTCCCTCAAGCAGGGGCGGAGCCGGGACTGGAGGAGGAGAGCCCCGCCTTTGCCGCGACGGTGGAGGAGCCGAGGAAGGAGCGCACACCCCGTTTGGACTGGGCCGGGCTGCTGCGCAGGACGTTCGCCCTGGGCATGTTGCCGGGCCGGAAGACGTACCAGCTCTTCGCTTCGCACTGGCCGACCTCGACGCAGTCCGAGGCGCCGCGGCTCAACGAGCTACCGAAGCACGTGTTCTCTCAATCAGGGTCATACGTCGAAGAGGTGATGTATCTACTCGCTCGAGGCGTCGACGCTGACCGTCGATCCCTCAAGAGGATGTCGTCTCGCTGCTCACGCGGCAATTGCTCGACGAGCCCGCGCAGCGCGGAGACGGAGGCGCTGCGAAGATAGACGATGGGCGCGCCGTCCACCGCGAGGCTCCGCACCTGATCGCGGAGCGCGTGGGAGACCATGCTCACGATGATCACCACGAGCGCGACCTTGCCGAGATCGCGCCGCGCTCCCGGCGGCAGCCGGTTTTCGTAATGGCGCAGCGACCAGCCGCGCCCTTCCACGACGTCACGGTAGCGATCCGACATTCCCCCGCTGCCGCCGATAACAAGCACCGTGCGGTTCGTCTGCTCTCTCTTGTCATGATCGCGAGATCGAGGCTCTGAGGACATACCCGCCTCAATCGCAAAACGCGAGCCAACGCCCAGGCGCGCTGTCTTGCCTCGTATTCGCTGCGCACAGGGCTGATCGTGGTTTTATTCCTCGTCAAAATGTCGCTGAGCCCGAGGTGGGGGCAGTCATCTCGTCATGAGGGTGCGTCCATACGGTCCTCGCCTCATCTTCGCTCAGGAGTCACCCATACCGAGGAGGAGCGAGGCCGAACCGAGAACGAAGAGAACCGCCGCCGTCTCCAGCAGCAGCAGGAGAGCAACCAGAACAGCTACCCCCCTCGCTAGACCTCGTTCTTGGCGAGGTGGAACTGCCGGCCTCCGTGCGCGCCGCCGAGCAGCCATGCGTCGTTCTATGGAGCCTGGCGGATGAGGTAGAAGGAAACCCATGAAAACCCGTCACGACGAAGTGTTCCATGCCCTGCATGCAGAAGGTTTGTTGATGCTGTCCAACTGCTGGGATGCGGGGAGCGCCCGCATTGCCGAAGCGGTTGGCAGCAAGGCGCTTGCCACGAGCAGCGCCGCCGTGGCGTGGTCGCATGGCTTTGCGGACGGCAGCAGACTGCCGACCGACTTGCTGCTGGCGACCGTGAAGGGCATCAAGCGCGTGAGCGAACTGCCCCTGAGTGTCGATATCGAGGACGGCTATGCGTCGGAACCGGAGCGCGTGGCCGCGCTGGTGACGGAACTGCTGCGGGGAGGCGTGGTCGGCATCAACATCGAAGACGGCACCGAAGCGCCTGAACTGCTGTGCCGGAAAATCGCTGCGACGCGCCGGGCAGCAGCGGCTGCTGGCGTGAACCTGTACATCAATGCCCGCACCGATGTTTATCTGCGCCCGCTGGTCGACGCGGGTGCTCGGGTGGCGGAAACGTTGCGTCGCGCACAGCTCTACAAGGAAGCTGGCGCCAGCGGCCTGTTCGTGCCTGGAGTGCGCGAGGAAGCCGACATGTCCGCCATCGCCGCGGGTTGCACGCTGCCGCTGAATGTGCTGGTGCGACCGGGCTTCCCGTCGCCAGAACGTCTCGCGCAACTGGGCGTACGGCGCCTCAGCGCGGGATCCGATATCTCGGAGACGATGTTCAGCTTTGTCTCGAACTCCATGCGGCACTTCCTGCAAAACGGCGAAATCCTTACGCCACCGGCGCCGGCGCTGAACTATCCCGGCCTGAATGCGCTGATGGCGCGTCAGGCCTGAAGCTCCAGCATGCCGCGCTGGATGGCGATCAGCACGGCATGCTCCCTCGAGCGGGGGCGGAGCCGGGGCTGGAGGAGGAGAGCCCGGCCCTGCATCGTCGAGTGAGGATTATCGCGTCTCGCTCAACCAGCGGCGCACCTCGTCGAGGTACTCGCGCGGCAAGGTGTGTCCACTGTCGAAGGCCTTGCGAGCCTTGCGCTTGGAAGGCGCGGCCTCGAACAGCGCCTGGTTGTTCTCCGCCGTGGAGAACGGGTCGCGCGTGAGGCCAGCAGGAGCCCCACCTGGGCGCCCATGCTGTAACCCGCGACGAGCACCCGCACGTGAACGAGGCGGGAGGGGTGCGAGCGATTCTGGAGCACCTGGGCCTGCCCACGGCAGGTGCGAGGCTGGCCCCGGCGCACGGGCCCCTCCACGCCTCGTGGTGTTGAAACTCAAGCCGCCAGCGCCAACAGAGCCAGGCCCCTGCCCCGCATCTCATGGGAGGGCGGCCTGGGCCGACGTGTACCCCAAGGGGCAACGCGGCTTCTCCTCCCGCCTGGCTCACTGCTCGGGCGGGCCCCCGTCAGCGGCCCGCCTCGCCACCTCCGCTCCTCGCCGCCACCTCTCTACAGGGCTCCTATCCGTCCTATACTTTCGATGCGCTTCCAACGTCCAGGCACTGCCCACTGTGCCTGGCCCTGAGCCCGAAGAACCCATCACCCAACACTTCCAGGCGGAACCGCTGGTTGCCGCGACCATGGCACGGGAACTGGATGTGAAGAGCAGGTGGGTCATGCCAGCAGAGCGCCCGGTTATGCCCCAAGGAGGCGTGAGACGTACCGCGAGCCTGGCCCCGGCGCGAGAGCCCCCTCAGGCCACGTGTCGGTGAGGCCCTGACCTCGCGTCTGCTCGAACTGGGCTGGTTCAAGAAGGTACCGCGGGGGCGCACGCTGCTCCTGACGCCTCACGGAGAGCCCGGCCTGGCCAGGGATCTCGGCATCGGAGACAGTGGGTAGACGATCTTCCCCTGCCTCAACACCAGGCGCACGTTGCCGAGCGCCTCGATGTCCCGGGACGGGTCTCCGTCGATGACCACCACATCCGCATCCAGTCCCGGAGCGAGCCGGCCGGTCCGCGCTTCCCGGCCGAACTGTTTCGCGGGGTTCGTCGTCAGGCTCGCCAGGATGTCGCGCAGCTCGAGCCCCGCCCCCCTCAGCAGTACGTACTCTCGCCGTGGATCGTCGTCGGTCATGTAGCCCACGTCCGTGCCGAAGAGGATGCGGCCTCCGAGCCGGGCGTGGTGGCGGACCTGCTCGGCCCCCACCTGGGTGAAGCGCTCGAGCACGGCGGGCGCCTCGTTGGCGCGCTTCAGCTCCCACTCGAACAGGGAGAGCGTCGGCACGAGCGCCACCTTCCGGCGCACCATGGCCTCGTGGAGAGCGTCCGGCAGCGGGCCGGCCATCGGCGCCGTGTGCACCACCACGTCCACGCCTCCCTCCACGGCCGCGCTCAGTCCCGCCGCGTTCGTCGGGTGCGCGAAGACGGGCTTGCCGTGCGCATGCGCTTCCTCGGTCACCGCCTGGACGATGGCGAGCGGCATCACCGGAAAGGGTTTGCGTTCCGTGAGGGAGCAGGTGAAGAGCTTGATGGCATCCGTGCCTCCCGCGAGCTGCTCCCTCACGAGCACCCTGGCCTGCTCCGGCGTCCGGAGTTCCGGCAGCTTCACCGGAACGTACCGAGGCGTGCCCTCCACCGTGACCAGTGGGGCTCCCGCGGTGATGATGCTGGGGCCGGCCAGCTCGCCGGCCTCGATGCGCCGCCTCAGGGCCAGCGTGGCCTCCGGGAACGAGCCGGTATCGACGACATGGACGAAGCCGTGGCGCAGCAGCATGTCCCGCAGGTGCTGCTCGAGCTCGGACGTGGGTAGGGCCGCCGCGTCCTGCCCCCACGGCTCGGTGAAGTGAACATGGCTGTTCCAGAATCCGGCCAACAGTGTCTGGCCCGAGGTGTCGAGGACGGTCGCCCCCGCTGGAATCTCCACCTCCGACCGGGGCCCCACCGCGGAGATCCGCCCCGAGGAGATCAGCACGACTCCTTCTGGGATGGGAGTTGCGTCCGGGGACGGGTAGACCGTGCCCCCAACGAGTGCCAGGGTGGGGAGTCCCGGGTCCGTGACCCTCCCAGAGCTGGCTGGCGTCCTGCACCCCAAGAGGCCCAACACTCCGGCGACGAACAACACCTTCCAATCCATGCGCTCTTTCCTTCCGAGGTCGATGCTCCCTCCTCCCTACGTCCACGGGAGCGGGTCATTTCCTGTCTGGAACGAGTGTGGGCACTGCGGGGCTCGCCGTGGCACGGCCCCCTGCTCCAGGCCGGCGCGTCCGTTGGCGGCCTGCTCGACGTGGAAGCCCACCACCTCGCGCAGGTGCGGACGGAATCGCCCTACCCCGCCTCGCCCCCATTGGCCGCGCCCGTGAGCCATGGAAAAATAAGGGCATGAGGATGCAGCTCGGCTCCGAGGAGGAGATGCAACAGCGGCTGGCCTCCATGCCGGTTCATCACAGCATGCGCGGGCTTTTCTTCAACTCCGTGCTGGGAGTGCTGGCGTACGTGAACGAGGCGGGAGGGGTGCGAGCGATTGCGGAGCACCTGGCGTTCACTTACGAACAAGCCCATGTGAGCGCTCACAATCTGTCCTGTTCGCGCATTGACTCGTCGAAAACGACGTCATTATGGTGACTGGGACTGAAGCTCAGACGAATGGCAGTTTTGACCCAGGTCGGGCTGCATCGGGCATCGAGGCGGCTCGCCCATCAACGATGACGATGGGGACTGCAATGAGAGGAATACGCTGGTGCGCGGTGCTCGCCGCGACCACTCTTTGCCTGAGTAGCGCCACCGCCGCGGCTTCCGCCGTGGTTCGACCGTCCACGGACTCAACCCAAGGGGTGGCCACTGCGGCCGCGTTCCCATCAAGTTTCCGCTGGTCGTCCAGCGGGGTGTTGATCGGCCCGAAGTCCGACGCGTCGCACAACATCGTCGCGGTCAAGGATCCGACCGTGGTGCGCTACAACAACAAGTGGCACGTGTTCGCCTCGACCGCCAGTTCGACCGGCGGCTACAACATGATGTACACCGGCTTCGCCGACTGGTCGCAGGCGTCCTCGGCGTCTCAGTACTACCTGGACCGCTCGGCGATCGGCGCCGGGTACCGCGCGGCGCCGCAGGTGTTCTGGTTCGCGCCGCAGAACCGCTGGTATCTGGTCTACCAGACCGGTTTGCCGTCGTACTCCACTACCACCGACATCGAGAGGCCCGAGACGTGGTCGGCGCCGCGGAACTTCCAGAACTCGATGCCCGACATCATCCGTAGCAACATCGGCAACGGGTACTGGGTGGACTTCTGGGTCATCTGTGACGCCTTGAACTGCTACCTGTTCTCCTCCGACGACAACGGCCATCTCTACCGCGCGCAGACCACGGTGGCCAACTTCCCCAACGGGTTCACCAACACCGTGATGGTGTTGCAGGACTCCAACAAGTACGCGCTGTGGGAGGCGTCGAACATCTACAAGATCAAGGGCACCAACACCTATCTGCTGCTCGTCGAGGCGATCGGCAGTGACGGCAAGCGTTACTTCCGGTCGTGGACCGCCAATGGCATCACCGGTTCGTGGACACCGTTGGCGGCAACGGAGAGCAACCCGTTCGCGCGCGCGAACAACGTCACGTTCCCGTCGGGTGCCTGGAGCGCTGACATCAGCCACGGAGAGATGATCCGCTCCGGCATCGACCAGACGATGGAGATCGACCCGTGCCGCCTGCAGTACCTCTACCAGGGCAAGAACCCCTCGGCGGGCGGTGACTACAACCTGCTGCCCTGGAAGCTCGGGCTCCTCACCCAGACCAACTCCTCCTGCTGACCACGGCGTCAGCGATGATGGTTCGGTGGTGCTCCAGGCTACCGGACCGGATGCTCATCTCACAGGCGCGGGGAACAACATGAAAACGTCATTCGTACTACGGGTGGTCTTGCCTCTGCTGGGTGCATGTCTTTTCGGTGCGAACGCATCGGCGCAGAACGTCGTCATCGATCCATCGAAAAAGCATCAGGCCATTCGCGGCTTCGGCGGCATGAATGCTCCGGGCTGGATCGACGATCTGACGCCGGCCCAGGTCGATCTGGCCTTCGGCAGCGACGCCGGCCAGCTCGGCCTGTCGATCATGCGGATGCGCATCGACCCGTCGAGTTCCAGGTGGAATCTACAGGTGCCCTCAGCCGCGCGCGCGCATGCCAAGGGAGCGCTCCTGCTGGGGACGCCGTGGACGCCTCCTGCCTACATGAAGTCGAACAACAGCCTGATCAACGGCGGCAAACTGTTGCCCCAGTACTACGAGGCCTATGCGACGCACCTGCTCGGTTTCGCCAGCTACATGGCCAACAACAACGCGCCGCTGTACGCGATCTCTTTGCAGAATGAGCCCGACTGGCACCCGGACTACGAGTCGGCGGAGTGGAGTGGGACCGACTTCGCCAATTTCCTGAATGCCCAGGGCGCCAGGTTCGGCACGCTGAAGGTGTTGGCCGCCGAGTCGCTGAACTTCAACCCGGCGATGACCGATCCAATCCTCAACAACGCCACCACCAGCCAGCACCTGGACATCGTCGGCGGCCACCTGTACGGCGTGCAGCCGAAGGACTATCCGCTGGCTCGGAGCAAAGGCAAGGAACTGTGGATGACCGAGCACTTCACCGACAACACCGATGCCAATGTCTGGCCGTCGGCATTGGAGGTGGGCAGCGAACTGCACAAGAGCATGGTCGCCAACTACAGCGGGTACATCTGGTGGTACATCCGACGCAGCTACGGCCTGATCTCGGAGAACGGCAGTGTCAGCAAGCGCGGTTATGTGATGTCCCAGTTCGCGCGCTTTGTCCGGCCCGGCTCCGTGCGCATCGGTGCCACCGAGAAACCGTATTCGGACGTTTACGCGACCGCGTATGAGACGCCGGACGGCAAGATCGTGCTCGTCGTCGTCAACACCAGCACGCAGCACCGAGGCCTCAACGTCAGCGTGCCGAGCGGTCGCGTGGCCAGGTTCACCAAGTACAGCACCTCGTCGAGCCTGAACGTCGGCTACGGCGGCGGCTATCAGGCCCAGAATGGCGCGGCGTCGTTCTATGTCGATCCGCAGAGCATCGCCACGTTCGTCGGCGAGGCCACCGCGAGCGCGACCGGCGCGTCCGAGGGCGCATCGTCCCTCACTCCGTCACGCGGCGACCAATAGCTCGACCCCCGACCTCTAACTCGACGCGGCGCGCTCGATGTCGGGTTCGATCCTCGCCAGGAACCCGTCCATCGTCTCCTTGCCCATGTCGACGACCTTCGCGCCCCCGCCCGCGACGATCGTCACGTCGGTGATGCCGATCACGTTCAGGATCAGGCGCAGATACTGCGTCGCGATGTCGCGATTCCGGATCGGCGACTCTTCGGTATAAACGCCGCCCGAGGCGAGCAGTATCGTCGCCTTCTTGCCCGTGACGAGGCCTTGCCCATCGTAGCCAAGCGTCAGCCCCTTGCGCACGATGTGATCGATCCACGCCTTCAAGGCCGCCGGCACGTTGTAGTTGTAGACCGGCGTGGCGATGACGAGGTGGTCGGCGGCAAGCAGCTCCGCGACGAGCTCGTCCGACAGCCGGAGCGCCTCCTTCATTCCTGGCGAGTGCTGCTCGGGCGGCGTGAAATAGGCCTGAAGCCAGGGCGCGGTGACGAACGGGAGCTCGGTCTCCATGAGGTCGCGTTCGGCCACTTCGCCGCCTGGATGCGCGGCTCGCCATTCGGCGACGAAGCGGCGGGTCATGTTGCGCGAGATGGACTGGTCACCGCGCGGGCTGGTCTCGACGATGAGAAGCTTGGACATTAGGGGTTTCCTGTCGGTTGCATTTCGTCAACCTAAACGCCGCCTCTCCCTTGCGGGAGTGATTAAATCATGATGATCTCCATCGGCGTGGATGATGGATCATGATTGGTAACCTCACTCTGGATCAACTGCGTGTCCTCGTGACGATTGCCGACACGGGCAGCTTTTCCGCTGCTGGCCGCAAGCTCCGCCGTGCGCAATCGGCGATCAGCCAGGCCGTGGCGACGCTCGAGGACATGCAGGGGGTGTTGCTCTTCGACCGGAGCGGTCACCGACCGCAGCTGACCGAGATCGGGCGCGTGCTCGTCGAGCAGGCGCGGCTGGTGCTGGCGAGCGCGACCCGGTTCGAAGCGGTGGCGGCAAGCACGCGCGCGGGGCTGGAGCCCGAACTCGCGCTCGCGATCGATCCCCTGGTGCCGACGGCGCCGCTGATCGAAAGTCTGCGCGCGCTCAGCGGCACCTTTCCCGCTCTTCCGGTCAGCTTCTCGACGGAGGGGCTCGGCGGTTCGTTGCGGCGCCTGCGCAACGGCTCGGCCGCCTTGGCGATCTGCCTGCTCCTACCTGCCGTTCCCGACGATATCGTCGCCTACCCGCTGCTCCGGATCGGGTTGCTGCCCGTGGCGGCGCCCGCGCATCCGCTCGCTTCGCTCGGGCGGTCGGCTACGCGGGCTGACCTGGAGCCGCACGTCCAGCTCGTGCTCACGGATCCAGTCGAGCCCGGCGGCGAGAATTATGGGCTTCTAAGCGCGAGACTATGGCGCTTCGTCGATCTTGGACGGCGTCTCGACTTCCTGCTTGCCGGCTTCGGGTGGTGTCGCATGCCCGAGCATCTCGTCGCCGAACCGATCGCTGCCGGCCGGCTGACGCTGCTCCACATCGATCAGGATACGACTCCGCGCGACGGGCTGACGATCTATGCGGCCCACAGACGTGATCGAATGCTCGGTCCCGCCGGGCGCTGGCTGCTCGAGGACCTGAGACGCCGCCTCGAGATCGAGCGAGCCCCTGGCGCTCGACCTGAAGCTCGCCATCGGTAATGGGGGTCGCTCATCCGGGAGGGTGCCGCGCCATGCTCCTATACGCCTCAATTCTCCGGGGAGAGCATTTCGGAGGGGAAGGTGTTTGGGTCCGCGGGATTGACGCCCGACTTCATCAACGCCTTGACGTGTTCGCTGCTGGCATCGCACAAGGGAATGCCCGTCGAGGAGCGGACGATGAATGTCTTCCAGGCCAGCAGCGCACCATCCGACATCTTCCGGGTTTGGAGCACGAAGTCACCCTGTTTGTCGGGTGCCGCCGTCTTGTCGGTTGAGTTGCGCGTGTCGCGTACGCCACGCGTGTTGTAGAGCGCCTGGGTGCTCAGGATGTCGTCGTTGAGCGAGTCCTCGAAGTAGAGTTGAGACGTCACGCTCTCGGTGCCCGCGATCCTGATGGTGAAATGGATATGCACGGTCCGGCTCTTGTACCAGCCAGGAAAGCAGGTATTGAAATCCACCCGGCCCTCGTCGTTCGTTGTCTGCACACCCCGGAACCAATGCGCGGCTCGCGCCTTCTCGTCATGGGGATTGCAGAGCGGGTGCTGATCGTCGCCTGAATAGACGCCCTCGGGTCCGGCATGCCAGATATCCACGCTCGCCCCCGGAACGGGCTTGCAGGTCTCATCCAATATCCGGAACGCGAGCCGCACGGGCAGCCCCGCGTGACCCTCGCTGATGTCCTTGCGCACCTTCGTGCTCCCATAGCAGGGGCCCACGACCTGCTCGCACGTCAGCTTGCACGCCGCTCCCACCTGGGAAGTGAAGGGATTGGGGTAGGCACTGGCGCCGGTCATCGCGGCGGTTCCTCCGGTGGCCCAGCCCTTCCCCACCTGCTTCGCGGGTTGCTTCGCCCACGCCAGGAAGCGGGTAAGGGGAAGCGCCACCACCGCCAGACCCATCGCGCCGAGCAGCCCCCGGCGCGTCATGCTTTTTGTTTTCGTGCTCATCTGCATTTCGTCAATCTAAACGCTGCCTCTCCCACGCGGGAGTGATTAAATCATGATGATCTCCATCGGCGTGGATGATGGAGCATGATTGGCAACCTCACTCTCGGCGCGGGCTTCGCGAGCGTGGAGCTCGCGGGCGCAGGCATCGTCTACGGCGTCGGCACGGGCGACACGGCGGGAGCCGGCATCATCGAAGCCACCGGAGGCAAGGGCCTCGTCTTCGACGTCGTGGGGCCCATCAACTGGCTCGCGGTGATGCCGGTCAACGGCCTGGATTTCGACGAGGCGCTCGCCGCGGCGAAGACCTGGTAGAGAGCAAGCGCTTCCACGGAGTGAACGAAACCTTCGTCGAAGGATTGCGGCAGGATGCGGAAGCCGAGCGTCAGCGCCCGGGGCGCCTGAAGGTCTCCCGCGCACGCTCGACCTTGGACCTCGTCATGCAGGCGTCGACATGATCGTTGACCAGTCCCATGGCCTGCATGAAGGCATATACCGTCGTTGGCCCGACGAACTGCCAGCCTTGCTTCTTGAGAGGCTGTTGAACTGGGCGGCCTTATCGCTCCAGGCATGCCGATGAGGACGTCTAATTCTTCGTAGATGCGATGGGGCGCAAATCCAAGACACACGTCCCCCCTATGCGTTCGCGCCTACCAAGCA